>JACDEV010000008.1 GCA_013816135.1 Patescibacteria group bacterium
TAAGAAATAGTCTCGACGCAAAGCGCCTCGGCATGGTATTTTTCCGCAATTTTGAAGGCATTTTTGAAATCGCACGCCAGCGTGCGGTCGGCAATGCGGAAGTTCCTGTGCAAAAGCACAGAGAAAACGAAGTTTTCAGAACCAATCTTTTTTCTTTCGCTTTCAGCGAAAGGTTGAGCGTATTTTTCTTTGATTGCCCAAAAACTAATCTAAAAACAATATGGACAACATAAATTTACAAACCAAAAAGTTTTTCCTCTATGCCCGTAAATCCACGGACGAACCCGAAAGACAAGTTTTGAGTATTGAAGCGCAAATTTTCGAGCTGAAGGAGTACGCACGAAAAGAAAATTTGCAGATCGTCCGTGAATTTGTGGAAAGCAAAACCGCCAAAGAGCCGGGGCGAGAAATTTTTAATGAAATGGTGGCGGGCATAGAGAAAAACGAAGCCGAGGGAATTTTAGCGTGGCACCCCGACCGCCTTGCTCGCAATTCAATAGACGGCGGACGGATAATTTATTTGGTAGATACTGGGAAAATTACCACGCTAAAATTTCCCACTTTTTGGTTTGACTGCACACCGCAGGGAAAATTTATGTTGTCCATTGCTTTTGGGCAATCAAAATACTATGTGGATAATCTTTCGGAAAATATACGGAGGGGTATTCGCCAGAAATTGCGCAATGGAATTTGGCCCGCTTGGGCGCCACTTGGCTATGTGAACGACAAAAACGCCCGCTGTATCGTGGTTGATAAAGAAAAGGCGAAGTATATCAAGCGGGCATTTGAAATGTACTCTACTGGCGAATACCCCCTTGCTCAAATCCGAAAGATTATCAATTTCTTGGGCTTGGTTGGCAAGAAAGGCAAAATGCTTTCCGTCTCAAATTATCAATATATGCTCAAGAACAAAATCTATTTTGGAATGATTGAGTATAACGGCGAATTGTATGACGGAAAGCATGAACCGATTATTACAAAGAAACTCTTTGATTTATGCCAAGAAGTGATGGCGAACAAGAGCAAACCAAAATCACCGAAATTGAAACCTTATGTGTATAGAGGATTTTTCCGATGTGGCGAGTGCGGTTGTTTCATTACCACCGAAACGCAAAAAGGTCATAATTATTTGCGATGTACGAAACGGAAAAATCCTTGTTCGCAAAGATACGCCAGAGAGGACGCCATCACTTCTCAAATAAAAGAAGAAATCAAAAAAGTTTCTTTGTCTTCCGCTTGGGTCAATGCTTCAATTTCATATTTTGAAAAAGAGAAAATTAAAATTGCCCAAGCGGAAAGCTCTTTCGCCCAAAAAGCGAGAAATGAGCTTGTAGAGATAGAAACAAAACTAGATCGCTTGCTTGATTTGCAACTGGACGGCAATTTGTCGCAAGCGGAATATACCGCTAAAAAGTACAAGCTCATTCTCGCTAAAAAAGATTTGGAAGAAAAAATCTCCGCTTTTGGGCGAAAGAGCAATAATCGGTTCGAACTTGCCATTGCCTTTCTAAAAGACGCCAACCAAGCCGAAAAATACGCTCAACAAGAAAATCCCGAACGGATTCGGGATTTTCTCAAAAAGATTGGTTCGAACTTCCGCATTGCCGACCGCTCTTTGTTTTTGGATTTCAAAAATGCCTTTAAAATTGCGGAAAAATACCATGCCGAGGCGCTTTGCGTCGAGACTATTTCTTACGACTTCACAAAAAGTGAAAATTGGCGGAGACGGAGAGATTCGAACTCTCGGTGCGTTTTAAAGCGCACGCCTCTTTAGCAAAGAGGTACATTAGACCACTCTGACACGTCTCCATACGTAATTAAATTGAAATCAGTATCAAATTTAGCAAAGAGGTACATTAGGTCACGAATCTTTTTCTGCTGAAAAAGTCCTCGACCCCGACTCGGCTGCCCGCCTCCGTCTTTGATTTGCTAAATATGCTTCGCAAATCAACACTCTGACACGTCTCCAATTAAGTCAGATTATCATAATAATTAGCATTATTAAAGGGCGACCGTTGGGCCGCCCTTTATTGTTGTGCTTTATTTCTTGTGTTTAGTTGTCCGTTCTCATCTGGACACCCAATGGACGGATAAGTTCTTCAAGGCTTGCGAAACGATGAGTTTTTCTGAGTCGCTCAGTTCATGCTTTTGGGGCATTCTTCTCCCTTAACCCCGGCGGCGCGGTTTACGGAGGTATGTCGACTGCTTATCGACCTGAATCTTCTGATCGGTCTCCATTACAGCAACGACTCCGTGTTCACCTGACTGCACAGCGTTCTTCACGACTTGTTTCAGGCTCTTCCTGTTCATTCCGATCTGTCGACACATAAGTTGTACCTCTCCGTCAGGAATATATCACATTTAAAATATAAGTCAATTAGGAATTTATTAAAAACTGGAAGACTCTTTTTGTGACTAGTAGTATACTGGTGAGATTAATTTTGAAAAATATTTGAAATGAATTATTCGAAACTATCACTTGTGCTTCACAAAAAATTTAAAGGTAAGTTAGAGGTCAAATCCAAGACTCCTCTCCGAAACAAGCATGACTTGTCGATTTCTTATACACCAGGTGTTGCAGAAGTCTCCAGACAAATCGCTAAAGATAAAAATCTCGCTTATACATATACCTTAAAATCTAATTCTGTGGCTGTCATTACTGATGGTTCTGCAGTTCTGGGACTTGGCAATATAGGCCCATATGCCGCATTACCAGTGATGGAAGGTAAAGCACTTCTTTTCAAAGAATTTGCCGATGTAAACGCCTACCCTATTTGTCTAAATACTCAAGACACTGAAGAGATTATAAAAACTATAAAAAATATCTCTGTAGGCTTCGGTGGAATAAATCTGGAAGATATCTCTGCTCCAAAATGTTTTGAAATTGAAGAAAGATTGAAAAATGAACTCAATATCCCGGTCATGCACGATGATCAACATGGCACAGCAATCGTAATCCTCTCCGCATTAATAAACGCACTCAAAGTTGTTAAAAAAGAGAAAAGTGAAATAAAAGTCGTAGTAAATGGCGCAGGCTCAGCAGCGATTGCTACTACAAATCTGCTTTTAAAATATGGAGTATCAGGGAAAAACATAATCATGGTTGATACAAAAGGAACAATACATACTGAACGCACGGATCTAAATCCATACAAACAAAAAATTGCCAAGAAAACTAACTCTAAAAAAATAACTGGAGACCTCGGTGAAGCGCTCCGAAACGCAGATGTTTTTATAGGAGTATCTGTTGCGGATGTATTGAAACCAGAATATGTAGAAAGGATGGCTGTGGACCCGATAGTTTTCGCAATGGCCAATCCAAATCCCGAAATAAGTATTGAAGAAGCAAAAAAAACGAAGATAAAAGTTTTCGGTACAGGAAGATCTGATTACCCAAATCAGATAAACAACATTTTGGTTTTTCCAGGAATATTTCGAGGTGTTTTAGACAGTGGAGCAAAAAAAATCACAGAGAAAATGAAGTTGGCATCGGCCATTGCCATCGCTAGCCTCGTTTCTAAAAAAAAATTATCGCCCGAATACATAATTCCAAATCCCTTTGATAAAAGAGTGGCAAAGGTAGTGGCAAAGGCAGTAATGAAAGTTGCAAAGAAATAAGTGCTAAAATAGAGCAATGGATTTATACACCAAACTTGAGAAAGAATTTCGCCTAGTCGAAATTCAAAAAAAAGCCCTAGCTAAAATGGGTATCTCTACTATTGAAGATCTCCTCTATTATTTCCCTATCCGATATGGAAACACCAGCCAGGTGACAAATGTTGGAACTCTAGCCAAAGGTGATGACTCAACTGTATTTGGAAAAGTAACCGGTCTAAAGACAAGCAAAGCTTTTATAAAAAAAATCCCAATGTCAGAGGCTTTTGTGACAGATGAAACCGGAAAAATAAAACTTGTCTGGTTTAATCAACCATATATTGCCAAAATGCTTCACGAAGGTCAGTTAGTTAGAGTAGAAGGAAAAATCACAGAGCGTAAAGGTGAACTCTATATGAGTAATCCGAAGATTGAGGGAGTTAATACTTTACCAAACGCTGTTGGCGAATCTTTATTTACCAAAACTGAAGCAAATGAAGAAGATGTCCATGTCATGTATCCAGTATATCCAGAAAGCAAAGGTGTAACTTCCTATTGGATATACCACACTATCCAAAAGATATTCCGTAGCGGAATTATTGACTCAATAGTAGATCCTATTCCAAAAGAGATTTTGGAAAAGTATCATCTTCCAAATATTCGTTCAGCTTTTATTTGGATGCACACTCCAAAAAAAGACGATGATGCCTTATCTGCTAGAAAAAGATTCGCTTTTCAAGAAATATTTTTTATTCAACTAGAAAAGCAAAAAGAAAGAAAACTATGGAGCAAGAAAAATGCTTTTAAGATATTAGCAGACAAAAAAAATACTGACTCATTTGTTAAACGATTTCCTTTTGAAGCAACTCTGTCCCAAACTAAAGCCATTGAATCTATAGAGCAAGATTTCCAGCGAGGATATCCCATGTCACGTCTTCTGGAAGGAGATGTCGGCTCTGGTAAGACAGCTGTTGCTGCTACCACTATCTATACTGTAACCACTTCCCGACCTTCAAATAAAGACTATGGAAATTTGCAAACCGCATACATGGTACCAACAGAAATTCTAGCTAAACAGCATTATGAAAATTTTATAACTTATTTCCAGCATTTACCTATAAAGATAGGTTTGATTACTGGAAGCGGATGTCAGATATTTCCTTCAAAATCTAATCCAACAAAACCTACAAGCATTTCCAGAGCTCAGCTTCTGAAATGGGTAGCGAACGGAGAAGTGCCTATACTCATCGGTACTCACGCATTAATTCAAAAATCTGTTTCATTCAAACATTTAGCTTATGTAGTCATAGACGAACAACATAGGTTTGGTACACTTCAGCGTCAGAAATTAACTAGCAAAAGCGATATTGTTCCGCATTTATTATCAATGACTGCCACTCCAATTCCTCGAACATTAGCATTAACCATTTACGGCGACTTGGACATTACCCTTTTGGATCAAATGCCTCATGGTAGAAAACCTATAACCACAAAAATTATTTTACCTACTGAACGGGATAATACTTATACTGAAATTCGAAAAGAATTAAAAGCTGGCAGACAACTGTACGTGATTTGTCCTCGAATTGATGAGCCGGATCCTACCAAAGAATTAGCGGTAATTGCTAAATCGGTCAGTCTTGAAACTGAAAGGCTGAAGAATGATATCTTCCAAGAATATATAATAGACAGCCTTCATAGCAAAATGAGTCCTGCAGAAAAAGAAGCAGTGATGAAGAAATTTTCTGAAGGAAAAACAAATATTTTAGTAGCTACATCTGTAGTTGAAGTCGGCGTGAATGTCCCAAATGCTACCATGATAATTATAGAAGGAGCAGAAAGATTCGGACTCTCTCAGCTACATCAACTTCGTGGACGAGTTATTCGTTCTAATCATCAAGCTTATTGTTATGTATTTGCGGAAAGCCAAGGTCAAAAGACCAGAGATCGTCTAAAAGCATTAATTACTGCTAAAAATGGTTTTGAATTAGCTGAATTCGATTTATCACAACGAGGATCAGGAGAACTTTATGGTCGTAAGCAATGGGGTATTTCCGACCTAGCTATGGAAGCTATAAAAAACCTAAAAATGGTAGAGGCTTCTCGAACAGAAGCTGTAAGAATAGTTGAAGAAGATCCGGAGTTCTCTTCCTATCCCCTCATCCAAGAATATTTCAAAAATCAAACAACAAAAATTCATTTTGAATAATACAAAAGGCGAGGTACCTTTTGTACTCTCGCCTTTATCTTTTTTTTATTTCCTGAGGCATTCTCCATCCACGACTGTCGTATGCCAGAACGTAGATTTCGAAGGTCACATCATCCATACCGGCGTATCTAGCCTCCATGAGATGCGCATCGAGCTCTTCGATCTTAGCGATCTTCTCTAGTTCCTGACGTAGCGTGACGTGATTTTTTTCGGTCATAATCAAAGCTCCTAAGTAGATTAATAACATTTTATTAACTTAATGTCAATGGAGAAGAGAAACTAGAAATTCTGAGATCCCGCCTCGCCTGTTTTGTGCGCTCACAAAACAGGCTTCCGGTTCGGACCAATGTCGTCACGAATATTTTGTTCGTCGTCACTCGCAAAATTTCTCGACCCCGACTCGGCTGTTTGCGTACTCGCAAACTATGCCTCAGTCTCGGACTAGATATAAAAAACAGCACGCAGGTGCTGTTTTTTATATCTAGTCCGCCCTCATGGATTCGAACCATGGACCCCAGAGGTATAAGCTCTGTGCTCTAACCAACTGAGCTAAGGGCGGATATTATAATCTTCTTTTTAAATAGGCTCTGCCGAAACCCGTTTTTAATGATTTTTCCCTTTCAACCGCCTTACTATAACTCAAACATGCTTCATAGTACACAACTTTTAAAGGTCTTCTGTTTTTTGTAGCGTTCACTAAACCCTTATTGTGTTCAGTTATACGATTTTTTAAATCTTTGGAAAAACCCACATACAATTCATTATCCTTTGAACTCATCAAAACATATGTATAAAACATGATTTGTTGTTTTAAGTGAGCCCCGCCTGCAACGCTATGCGCGTAGCATTGCGGGCAGGTAAGGGCGGATATTATAATTTATTTCTACAATAGAACTATAACAAATTAGCATACTTTATGGAAAATAAAAAAGGCCGAACAGCTCGGCCTTTTTTCTTTCTAAGATTTCGATCGATCTACATGAGATACGACCCACCGAATCCACTGAAACCTGAACGAACGAACACAGGCATTGAGATAACCGATTCCCCGCGATCAGAGCCGACAAACGGGTCTGCTGAAACTATCGGATACTCAGCTCCACAGCTTTGGCACTTGGGAGGCGTGGCGGAACATCCGCCTTCGCTCACTTGGCTCAGTACCAGACCACCGCAGATGTCTTCTTTGTATTGTCCTTCGACTATTCTCACACACTTGTTGTCGATCGACTGTTCGTTTTTCATAAAACACCTCTAACCGATATGCTACAGGAAAAAAAGTAAGTTGTGAAGAGTTTTTGAAAACTAAACTTGATGTTCAATATCTAACTTTTTCTTAGGGGTAACACCATGAGCAACGAGAAGAGTTTCAAATTCTGCTCTTTCGATAGTTTCAGTTTCCATTAGTCTTTTTGCAATTGCATCAAGAAGGTTTCTATTTTCCCCAATTACCTTTTCTGCTTTCTGATGTGATTCTCTCATAATTCTCGCAACCTCTGAATCAATATCTGCGGCAACTTTCTGAGAAAACTCCTTTTCCTCTACTCCCCGTCCATAAATGACCTTGCCACCTTGTCCTTCAAGAGCAATAGGACCCAACATATCCGACATTCCATATTTTGTAACCATATCTCTCGCAAGAGCTGTAGAAACCTGCAAATCATTTGAAGGTCCAGTTGTCAGATCATCAAAAAGTATTTTCTCTGTTACATATCCACCTAGTGATACAGTGATATCATCAAGGAATTCTTTTTTAGATTGGAGTTTATTATCCTCAAGTGGAAGTTTGAATACATAACCCAAAGCTCTGCCTCGAGAAATTATTGAAATTTTATGCACTGGATCAGCATAAGGAAGAAGTGACGCCAGAACAGCATGACCTGCTTCGTGGTATGCAGTTATTTCTTTTTCTTTTTTGGATAATATGTGACTTTTTCTTTCAGGTCCTAACATAACTTTTTCAATTGATCGAATCAGATCATATTGTGATATCTTTGTGCGACTTTCACGGGCAGCTAGAATAGCTCCTTCGTTCATAAGCGAGTATAAGTCAGCTCCAGAAAAACCAGGGGTTCTTTCAGCGATTACTTTCAAATTCACGTCTTCACCAAATGGTTTCTTTCCGCTGTGCACTGTTAGGATTTCTTCACGATCTTTTCTATCTGGCAAATCCAAAGTTACTCGTCTATCAAACCTACCTGGTCTAAGTAGTGCAGGGTCGAGAACATCCGGCCTGTTTGTAGCCGCCATTACAATGACTTTTTCATTTGGCTCAAAACCATCCATCTCCACTAAAATCTGGTTAAGGGTCTGCTCTCTCTCATCATTTCCCCCTCCCGCACCTACACCTCGAACTCGTCCGACGGCATCTATTTCATCAACGAAAATGATAGCTGGAGAATTCTTTTTGGCCATTAAAAACAAGTCACGGACTCTCGAAGCACCAACTCCCACAAACATTTCCACAAACTCTGATCCTGAAATTGAAAAGAAAGCTACTCCTGCTTCACCTGCCACAGCACGCGCCAACAAAGTCTTACCAGTTCCTGGGGCCCCCATAAGCAAAATACCTTTTGGTATTCTCGCTCCTATATCTAAGAATTTTTTTGGATTACGAAGAAAATCTACAATTTCCAAAAGCTCTTCTTTTGCTTCTTTGGCTCCTGCCACATCTTTAAATGTCACTCTTTGGCTTTTATCATTTGGATCTATCATTCTAGCTTTTGATTGTCCGAAAGTTAGAGCCTGCATTCCCGCTCCTTTGACTTGTCGTGTGATAAACCAGATAAAAACCAAAATAAATAAGATAGGAAATATAATTGGAGCCAAATTCAATATCCAATACCCCAAGCCTGTGTCATTTTTTATATCGATACTAACTTGTGAGATTTGGTCTTTTGTAACACCATAATTTACTAGTGTCTGCAACAAAGCTTCAGATTCTTCTTTTTTTGAGGTCTTTTTTTCTCCAGTCCTGTATTCAATATCTAATGATTCCCCTTTTACTAAAATAGATTTAACTAATCCAGCCTTAACATCTTGAGAAAGTTGAGAGATTGCAATAGCTTCGACTGACTTTGAAACACGGTTAGAAATAAAAGAATAAACGGCAGATAGAATGATAAAAATTATTAGAACTGAAACTACATAACTAACCAAAGAACTATCTTGTGGATCTTTGCCTCCATTCTTCCTTTTTATTATTATTTTTTTTTCGTTTGGTTCATTATTCATTGAAGCCAAGTATACACGAAATTTAACAAAATAAAAGCAATTTAAAAATCATTTTAATGTGCTATATTTGTACATTATGTCCTTGATTACCAACCGTAAAGCCCACTTTAATTACGAGATAACAGATACTTACGCCGCGGGTATCGAACTTTTCGGCTACGAAGTCAAATCACTTAAAGGCAGTCATGGTTCAATAGAAGGGGCGCATGTGACAATAAGAGGCAATGAAGCATACATAGTAGGAATGTTCATACCACCATATCAAACTGGAAACACACCAAAGGACTATGACCCTTATCGTAATCGCAGACTTTTACTCAAAAAGGCTGAGATATTAGATCTTTCAACAATTGAGGGTACAAAAGGATTGACAATAGTGCCATTATCAGTGTATAATAAAGGTACTAAAGTCAAGTTAGACATCGCTACTGCTAAAGGTAAAAAGAAATTCGACAAGAGAGAAACTCTAAAAAAACGTGATAGCGTTCGCGATGTGGCTAGGGACTTTAAGGATAGATAGTACTTTGACAATTAATCCGCACACTAAATTTGTTATCACGCTTCGCGTATGACAAAGTCAATAACAAAATTAGTGTGCGGATAAAACCTGATTCACCTATAGCACGTTAAGCAAATATTTTGGTAATGTTTTTTGGAGGCCCAGAGCGCGACGGCGCGAGGATTCGAGCATCTTTTCTAGCAAGAAAAGTGCGTACTCCAAAAACTGATTCAATGAGCTAATTTGTTTCAGGGGGATGACAGGTTTTGACATAGAGAAGATATTGACTCGTGCAAAGCAGAGAACCAAGTTCTCTTTAAACAGCTTGGAAACATTAAGTGTAAACAACTTAGTTACAAAAGCGAAGGCTTCAGTTTCTCCATTTTTTGGACAAGCTGACCTCGCTTTCTCTTACGCTATCGCCTAAGGGACGGTCACTTACCACATATCTCGTACGGTAGGTTGATTGCTATAAATTGAGGTTAGGATAACTTTCAGTCTCGGAGGTTATCTGAAAAAAAGATGACTCGTTCGTATTGTATTTTGCTTGTTCCAAGCACTACGAACTAAAACACTAAACAAGCTATGCATTGTAGACCCGTTTCAATTCTCTTTATGGATGTGGTTTCGATACCACCATCTCCACAATAAACAAAAATCCGCCTAAAGGCGGATTTTTGTTTATCTATTTAGCTAGAAACTATAGTGTTCCCGAAATAGTAGCTGAGTTATCAAACTCATTTGATTCTTTGATGGCATTGTTTGGATCAACATTGACTGTAGCATTGATGAAAGTTCCTGTTGTACTAGAAACTCCCCAAACATCATATGACCAAGTCATTGAAGAACATTTACCGTGAACATAAGCGCTAGATATATCAAAATCTTTGATTGCACCATTCATTGTTACTCTTACAGGATAGGTAGTTAGGTCTGTATCTCCGAGATTACAAAATGTTCCTTGTAAACCATTAGACTTAAGTGTAATTCCACGGATAGAAAGATGGGCTCCTGCAATTGCTGGTACAGACAAGGTAGTTGTTGCACTAAGAGGATAAAGTAGAGAGCTTTTCTTATACATCCCGTTTGGATCAAGAGCACTAACAACACCGTAGGTTACTCCAGGATCGTAAGTCAGCCCCCAAGTTGAGTATGGAAATAGATCTGTATCGCAAGTTCCAGCACCAATAGCACCTACGATGTTGAAGTCACGAACAATACCATTCACTCGAAGTCTTGCTGGAAAAACTGGAAGAGCGGAGGTGCTGTTATTACAAAATACTGCTGTTATTCCATTGCTGTCTAATGACACGTTCTTTACGGACATAGAGACATTTGTTGGTAAATTGGAAGCTGGTGCAGTACTAACAACACTACAACCATAGATAGAGTTAAGCTTTGCTCGAGTCCTTACACCCACCATTCCTGTAGGCAATGATCCGTCTGTAAGAATATCAGCGGAATATTTCTGCTGGAAAGCATTCAAAGCAGTTTGGGTTTCAAGACCAAAAGTTCCATACTCTGAAACACTTATAGTAAATCCTTCTTTTTGCAAAGCAAACTGAAGAGCTCGAACATCATAGCTCGTACTTCCCATTTTCAATGTTCTCGTAAAATTAAAGCAAGAAAGCGGGCTTACTACAGAAGGAACTACTACTGCAGATTGCAATGTCTGAACTGAACTTATATCTGCACTGGCTGATAGCGGAAGGAGAAGTATTCCTCCAATTGCCAACTTTAAAATCAATTTTTTCATAAATAAAACTAAATTAGAAATAATAATACTAACTTTATTATTATACCTGATTTGTTATATTTGTTTATCTTGATTGTGGATAAGATTTTCTATTGGTAATTGTAATAAAAAATATCTTCAATATTAAATCAGGTATAAACACAAAAGCTCGCTTAGCGAGCTTTTGTTAATCCCTTTTATATTAGAATCTCAAACTAATTAAACTTTACGTAAGATGGCTTAACCAAGATAGAAGCGTCTGTTGACCAAGGATGACAATCCCAACTTACATTCTTTGGGCTTGTTCCAAATATTGCAGCTGAAGTAATATCAGCTGGAATAACGCTTGGTAATTCAGATATAGTCTTTGGTTCTGTTCTTACTCCAGTAGAAGCTCCCTCTCTCCATACATAAAGATATCGTCCGTCATAAAGAGCAATGTTGGCCACAGTTCCAGTTGAAGTAGAAGTTCTAAACTCCCCTCTCATCTTTCCACCTGATAGGTAAATCACGTTTGTGCTTCGGAATTTAGGATCAACTTCTTCGTATTTACATTCAAAGTTACCATTCTGTGACAATAACCCCTTAAATGTAGTTGGCTTCAGTGTGGAAGTTGTGTTTGTAGTGTTTGATGTGGTACTTGAAGCAACAGTATTTACATTATTTACTTCATCAGCATCATGTCCTCTTGAATTAAACCACCATATTCCTAAAACAATAACTACAACTGCCAAAATCCCCCAATATATATTCTTCATGTTTATTAAACTTTAATATTAATTTAAAACTTATTCTTAATTTTATCTATAAAACTAAGAAATACAATAGGTTTATACACACAATAAACCTATTTAAGAAATTTATGATAAACTAGGCCTATGAAGAAACTTAGCACGATAATTGTTTTGTTAGGACTTTTGTCAATCGGAGCTTGGTATATGACCAAAAAGCCGAGGAATTTAGTCAATACGGACTTAAAAACCTACAGGAATTCAAATATGGGTATATCTTTTATTTACCCTAAAATACTGACAGCAAGTACTACAAAAGACCTAGTAACCCTTCATCATGAAGTTGGACCATTTCCTCACCACGACTTTTGTGACTTCAAAGGTGATAGCAACACAATAATCCAAACTCTTACAGACTTCCAAGTGGATTTCCATGTTTCAGACAAAAATATAGTGGACACAATGAAGTCTGAAAGCCCTTACATTCCGCAGGAAAGCTTTGTTAATAATACTGTTATTGTTTCTCCAGGATTTATAGACGAATACACAGCAGGTGACAAAAGAGGATATAAGATATTTGAAGGGGCAGAAGGTTGTGGTCATACAACTTATTACCTTTCTATTTCCAGTAAGAAGACCATTGTAGTACGTGAAGACTTGATAACAGTATTCACTGGATCAATAGATGCTTCTAGCCAAAAGGCAGCTGAAGCCATTCCAAATGTAATAAACAAACAAAAAGAAACTGAAATCTTGACTTCTGTTCTTCAGAGTTTAAGTGTTCAGTAATTTTGCATATATGGCTAGATAATGCTATATTTTGTGAGCCTTAACAGCTAAATCCATAATAATTGTCTACATTTGTAAGAATAAACAACCAAATACAAGCAACTGAACTCCGTGTAATTATGGAGGACGGAGAAAACTTAGGAGTACTCTCCTTCAAGGATGCTTTGGACAAGGCCCGAGAAGCTGGATTAGATCTAATTGAAATATCGCCAAAAGCCAATCCACCAGTTGCAAAAATCATGGATTATGGTAAATTTCAGTATGCTGAAAACAAAAAGCAAAAGGTAGCCAAGACCAAGGCTCACACAGTAGAAATTAAGAATATACAGGTCAAAGTAGGTACTGGTGAGCACGATTTAGGATTGAAAGCTAAAAAAGCTTCAGCTTGGCTAAAGGAAGGCAACCGAATCAAGATAGATCTATTCCTTCCTGGTAGAACTAAGTACATGGACCTCAAATTCCTCAAGGAAAGAATGGATCGTGTCCTGAAACTCATTACAGAGCAATACAAAATAGCAGATGAAGCCAAGAAAAGCCCAAAGGGTCTATCGATAATCATCGAAAAAGCGTAATACAAAGTCATGTCAACAAAAACTAACAAATCATTTACTAAGAGACTAAAAGTCTCAAAGAACGGCAAGATAACTGCTCGAAAGACTGGCCGTAACCATTTTAATGCAAAGGAAGGCCGACGCTCACAGCTTAATAAAAACAGAAGCGTGGTTTTCAATATCAGCAACAAGGATCGAGCCTTCTATATTAAGAATTAATATAGAACCATAAATAGCATATAAAATAACATGACAAGAGTAAAAAAAGGCGTTAACGCCCTAAAAGCAAGAAAGAATGTACTTCGACGAACAAAAGGTTTTCGACATGGACGAAGTACAAAGGAAAGACAAGCAACAGAAGCGATATTTCACGCTGGAACATCAGCTTTTGCTCACCGTAAAGACAAGAAGGGTGATGCTCGAAAACTTTGGAATGTAAAAATCTCCTATGCCGCAAAGGAACTTGGTACTTCATACAGCAAGCTTATGGGAGGATTAAAGAAAAAAGGTGTGCTATTAGACCGAAAAATCCTAGCGACCCTTATCGAAGAGAATCCAGAAATCTTCAAGAAAGTTGCAGAACTAGTCAAATAAACAAAAAAACTGCCGATGGCGGTTTTTTTATTAATCCCATATTCCCATAATTTTTCGCATATTTTTTATTATAATTCTAATTTATATATCTTACCACGTTCTGGATAGATAGCTTCCACTCCAAGCTCTTCGTGAAGTCTCTGAGCTAAATATGTAGAAGCTTTGGGTTCACCCATGACAACAAAAACTTTTTTTACTTTTTCTGCAGTATCGCTAACCATATCTACTATTCCATTTGAGTCTTTGTGTGAAGAATAGCCAGATATCATTTCTATTCTAGCCTTAACTTGGACAACTGTATTCTTTATAACCACCTGACTTGGCTTGTCTTGAATCTCACGACCTAGTGTACCAATAGCTTGGTAACCCATGAGTAAGATTGTGCTTTTTGGATCAGGAAGAAAATGCATTTCGTGCCACAAGACCCTCCCCCCTGTCGACATTCCTGAACCCGCAATAATTATTTTAGGATTGGGAGTATTTACTATTTCTTGGGAATCTCTCGAGCCATGTGTAACGGAAAGTTTTGGAAAATTAAAAATATTATCCCCTCCTTTTATCTCACTCTGGACTCCGGAATTAAAATCTTTGGAAGTATGCGAATATATCTCTGTTACTTTGGCGCCCAAAGGTGAATCTAGAAAAATAGGTACGGATGGAATCTTGCCTTCTTCCACCAGATTATTGAGTTCATACAATATAACTTGGGTACGTTCTATAGAAAAAGCTGGAATAACCAATGCTCCTCCTGCTTTGATAGTATCAATGACTATCTGTTTGAATTTCTGGTCCCTTTCCGCCTTTGGCTCATGATTTCTGTCTCCATAAACACTATCTACAATAAGATAATCAGCATCAGTAATTCTTTCGGTATCTTTCAATAGTGGTGCGGGAGAATTTCCTGAGTCACCTGTAAAAACAATTTTTTTGCCTTTATAAGTAAATTCATACATTGATGAACCAAGTATATGTCCAGAATCTTTAAGATAAACAGAAAAATCAGAACTGATTTGGGTTTGAAGATGGTATTGAATAGTCTTCCATTGCATAAAAGCTTGATTATAATCAGCCATTTCATATAAAGGCTTTTCTTCCGGGCCTTGAGCAGACTCCTTGGACTTCATATCCATAACTTTCAAAGCATCAAGAAGCATGACATTGGCCAGCTCCTTGGTTTCGGGTGTAGAAAAGATAGTTCCACGAAAGCCATCACGCACAAGCTTGCAGACCTTGCCTATATGATCCATGTGAGCATGAGTGATAAAAAGAAAGTCCACAAACTTCACATCATATGGAAATGGCTTTTTATTCTCATCTGTAGAATCTGGTGTTCCTTGTAAAATTCCGCAATCAACTAGAATTTTAGTATCGTTTCCTTCTAATAGAAAATTAGCTCCAGTAACAGTCCCCACTCCACCCCAAAATGTAATTTGTAATTCGTTAGTCATAGTAATTTATTTTAGTATTCCCTGCTTCCTTACAGGAACAGTACACCTTGTCGATTTTTTATTCACTTTGTTCTAAAAAATCAGGTAAGGTCTTGCGGTTGGGTCCCATCCCAACCTCACCCCAAAAAGTTATCTGCAAAGAACTGTTTGTATTTATCATATTGATAGTGTGTTATTTTTTGTCCTCAGTAGGTTATGGGAATACAGTGCTCCAAAAAAACCGCCGCTAATATCCATTAATATATCGGATAAAGTATCTCTGAAATATATAATTCCATCCGACAATAAAGTGATGCCAAAATATAGCTCATATAGTTCCCAAATTATTCCGACTACAAGCGCACCTAGAACAGCAAGAATGATATTTTTTATCAGACTATTTTCTTCATAAGTTCTGTATAAAAACGACAAAACCAAAACAGTTGCCATTGCTACTGTCGCTCCAGCCAAAAAATGGACTAGCATATCAAACCACCAAATCACCCAATATAAATATAGGTAATCAGCAAAAAAGTTCAATATCCCAACTAAAAATAAGAGAAATAATGTATGCCTGAGTAATTTGCTCCTTATCATCCTTTTATTATACTGTTAAATTGACGAATTAAAAACTAAAAAAACCACAATACGTGGCTCTCTTAGTAGGATTACACCGATATTCCCCTACTCGCAATAGTAGGTGGGTTGCCGCAAATGTACTCGTCAGAACCAAAATAAATAAGGCTCATCGTGGCACAAAGATATAAGCGTCCCTGACAAATTGTTAGGTAGAAAATATCAAATGTAACCCTATGTCGATTATACTCCCGACAAATTCGGTTTCAACTTGCGGGCTTGTTTCAAACAGGTTATAGAAAATAAAATCTCTAGAATGGCTTACTTTCCGAGTAAATTTTATTCCATTATTCCATCCAAATTCACATCGTAAATAATTTGTTCCTGAACCAAACGATAATCAATAAGCTCATTTTCATTAAACCAATGAGGAATTTCCATTTGAGCTTCAGCGGAAGAACCTGATGCGTGGACAAGGTTTCGTACAGCACGCTTATCTGTATCTGCCATCATATATGAATCCAAAACAAAATCTCCTCTGATAGTTCCTACGTCTGAAGTACGAGGTTCTGTAATTCCAGTAATCTTTTTCACAACTTCTGCTGCATGCGCTCCTTCCCAAACCATAGGAATGACAGGGCCAGATGCCATGTATTTTTTTAAAGTTGTCAGAAGCACTGTTGTCACTTCCAATGGATCAGTTGTCCAAGGTGTTTCACCTTTTTTTACATAACTAGCAATTGTTTTCTCACCTGTAATCCTTCTCCATTCTGGGTCTAAAGTATAATGCTTCTCCACATGTTCAGGAGTTGGTACAACCATTTTTATTCCAACCATTTTCAATCCTGCTCTTTCAAATCTTTGAATTATCTCTCCTATCAACGTTCTTTGGACTCCGTCCGGCTTAATAATTACTAATGTTCTTTCTTTTTTTGGATGTGACATTTTTTTATTTTGTTAATATTATTGGCTCACCTTCTGTTATCACTATTGTGTGTTCAAAGTGACAAGCATTACTTCCATCAGCAGTTTTGTAAGTATAACCATCCTTCGATAACACTATCTTATTCGTTCCAAGTGTCATCATTGGTTCGATTGCAATGGTCATACCGGGCCGTAATAACTCGCCTGTACCTTGTCGTCCTTCATTTGGTACAAATGGGTCCTCATGTACTTTGTAACCAACACCGTGACCAGCCAAGCCTTCCGACAAGCCATATCCTAGTGGCCTTGCGAAAGACTCAATAGCATATCCAATGTCGCCTACATGATTTCCACCTCTAGCTGCTTTGATTCCTAAATACAAAGCTTCCTCACAATGAACAATTAATTTTTTATCCTTATCAGAGACTTCTCCAACTGCTACTGTTAAAGCACTGTCAGTAATTAGCTTTCCATGAACCAGACCTAAATCAATGGAAACTATATCACCTTCTTGGAGAATTCTTGGACTTTCGTTTGGTATTCCATGGACAATTTCATTATTAACCGAAACACACAATGCCGCTGGATAAGCTCTCTTCGCTCCCCTCGGAGTGTAGTTTAAAAAAGCCGCTCTATCTCCTCCGTCGCCAATTAATTTTCTAGCCAAGAGTTCCAAATCATTTGTCGATACGCCGGGAGCTATGATTTTCTTAATTTCCTGCAGAATAAAAGCATGACGTTTACCGCCTTCTTTCATTATTTCTATTTCTTCTGCTGTCTTTATCTTTATCACAAATTTATCTATGCTGCGATTCGAGTCATCATCTCTTGATGTATCTCTTCAATTGTCCTTTCACCATTTATGTCCAGAAAGTTACAGTCCTTACTATATCGAAAGTACTCTACTGCAGGAAGTATAGTGGAGTCAAACCAATCCAATCTCTTCTTTACATCCTCTGCCTTCACGTCATCTATTCGGCCACGGCCTTTTAGGCGCTCCTCTGACCACTCTCTACCGACGTTTATATAAATTACTGTAGGTCGACGATTATAAAATTTCAAAGCGGAAGACAGAACTAATGCCTCAGGATATGATCTTGGAGTTCCATCAATGACCAAATGTTCATTGCCTTTGAAATCCTCAACCATAAAATGTGACCACATCCAAATAGCCAAGAATTCTGGTTGAGGATCTGCGTCGTGATATATTTTTTTTGACAGTCCACTCGTATAAGTCGATTCATCAATAAATTTCCTAAAACTTTGGCCAGTTTCGAGATAAAGAATTGGCGACTCTGAAAAATTATTTTTTAGATGTTCTTGGAGAAGTGCTGCTTGGGTTCCCTTTCCGCAACCTGATCGGCCAATAAATATATAAGTCTGAGGATTCATAAAAATAAATATTAATATCTCTTTATTATACGTGATAGTGATACTAAACAAAATCGCCCGAAGGCGATTTGTTTTAGTACTCTCTTATGGAAACTTGCGCGTCAATTTTTTTGATGAGATCGATCACTACTGACACCACGATAAGTAATGCCGTACCTCCAATAGAAACTGCTGTGATACCAGTTAAACCTTTCATAATAAGTGGCAAAATAGCTATGAACCCAAGAAACAATGCTCCAACCAATGTCAGTCTTGTTAGGATTCTAGAGATATGATCTGAAGTTGATTTTCCTGGACGTACTCCTGGAATAAAAGCTCCATTTTTCTGAAGATTTGTAGAAATCTGATCTGGATCAAAAGTCACTGCTGTATAGAAGTAAGTAAACATGAAAACCAATAGGAAGTAAGCAATAGCATAGAACCATGAGTTAGCTAGGACTCCTAGAACAGTTGTGGATATAGATTTTATTGTCGGGTTCGCGGCATTCTGTAAAAATCTCAATATCATCTGTGGGAAAAGAAGAATGGATAATGCAAAGATTATTGGAATAACTCCAGCCTGATTTATTCTAAGTGGTAAATATGTTGATGTTCCTCCATAAACCTTGTTGCCTCTTACCTGCTTGGCATATGTAACTGGGATAGGTCTCTCAGCTTCAGTAATAATGACAACAGCGACAATGACGATTATTCCAACTAAGAAGAATGCTAGATAAAGTGGTAACTGAGATTTATCAAATGTATAGATAAGCTGACCAATAGTTGTAGGAAGTGCTGCGACGATACCTGAGAAAATAATAAGCGACACTCCGTTTCCAATTCCGTATTCTGAAATAAGTTCACCAATCCACATCAAGAGTACTGAACCTGCTGTTATAACAATAAGGTCAGTTGCTAAAGCAAAACCGGTAAGGTGCGGAAGAACTTGCTGAGTCTGAAGGATTTTTATAAAGCTGAAAGCTTGGATAAGGGCTAAAGGAATAGTTACTATTCGTCCATACTGAGCAAATCTCTTTCGTCCTGCTTCACCTTCTTCCTGATACATCTCCTTTAGTTTTGGAGACATGATGGTTAGAAGCTGCATGATGATAGAACCAGTGATGTACGGACCCACTCCTAGCATTACGATAGAAAGCTGTGACAAGCCTCCTCCTGAGAAAATGTTAAGTAATCCAAAGAATTCATTACTTGAAAAAAACTGTGCTAGACGGCCGTGATCTACTCCTGGGACAGGGATAGCTGCAAGTAATCGAAATATAACAAGGGCAAAAAGCGTAAAAAATATACGCTTTCTTAATACATTATCCTGGAAAACTAAAGCGATTTTGTTCAGGAAGTCTTTCATTTTTGTTTGATTACAGAGTAACTGTTCCCCCCGCCTTCTCTACTGCTGCTTTAGCAGAGCCAGAGATTTGGCAATGCTTTACTGTTAGTTTCTTATCTAGAACTCCTGTTCCAAGAATCTTTACTCGTGGAAGGTCTCCAGCAATCTTGCTTACAAGTCCTAATCTTACCAATGTTACTGGAGAAACTGTATCTCCATTTTTGAATATATTATTTAAATCACCGATATTTACTCCTCGTGGCTTTGTTTCAATAGAAGGGTTACTGTTTTTTCCATGACCTCGAAGTTTTGGAATTCTCTTGATAAAATCTCGGATTTCTGGACGCTTCTTGTGACCTGCTCGAGCATTCTGACCTTTTGTTCCTCGTCCCGCTGTCTTTCCACGTGTTCCTCCTCGTCCAACTGTTTTGGACTTTTTGTTTGGATGAACTCTTTTTAGATTGTGTGTCTGCATGTTTTTATAATTATTTTCGAAGAGTTAGTTCGCTCAAAGCCTTAATCGCAGCTTTTGCATTGTTTACTTTGTTCTTGCTTCGAGAAAAGATTTTTGCGCTCACCTCTCTTACCCCAGCAAATTCCAAAACAGTTCGCACAGAGCTACCTGCAAGAATACCCTTTCCTGGAGCTCTCATGATATGCACTCGTGAACTTGAAAACTTTGCATCAACTTCGTGAGGAATTGAAGAATGCTTTGTAAGATTGACCTTAATCATATTCTTTCGAGCATCTCTCACAGCCTTATCAATAGCGAGTGGAGTGTCGCCTGCCTTACCTTGTCCTACTCCTACTCGGCCCTTTCGGTCACCTATAACAATACCTACTGAGAAAGCGAATCGTCGTCCTCCGGTTACCACTCGAGTCACACGTCGAATACTAACAATCTTCTGGTCGAATTCAGGCTTTACTCGAGCTTCTCTTCGTGGAGCTGGCTTTCGTGAGTTCTTTCGAAACTCTCTTGGAGCCTGTGCAAAAGATGCTTCCTGTACAGGAGGTACTGCAGCTACTTCTGCCACCACCACTTCTTCGTTTTTAATTTCTTCTGGTTCCATTTGTTTGTATTAAAATTTTAGTCCACCTTTTCTTGCTCCATCAGCAACCGCTTTGACGTTTCCTGTATAGATAAATCCTCCGCGATCAAACACAACAGTCTTCACATTTTTTTCACCAGCTTTCTTTGCGATTGCTTCCCCCACTAATGATGCCTTTTCTGTCATAGTTTTGCCTTTTACATCTCTTGAGTGTGCTGATGCTAGAGTTACTGAATTTTCATCATCAATAAGCTGAACAGAAATATGCTTGTTGGATTTGTAAACTGAAAGACGGGGTCTTTCTGTTGTACCAGAAATAGTCGATCGGATTTTTGCGTGCCGTCGTGTTCTCTTTTTTAGTTTTTGCTCTGACTTTTTCATATTTTTTATGCGGTTTTCTTACCTTGCTTTCGTTTAACCACTTCACCTTCGTATCTCATTCCCTTTCCTTTGTATGGTTCAGGCTTCTTGAGTGATCTTACGTTAGCAACGAACTCACCCACTACTTCCTTATCAATACCTGTTGCTGTAATAATGTTTTTTTCAGCTACAACCTTTAGAGTAGCAGGAATAGGTACGTTTACAAGGTGAGAAAATCCTAATGCTAAAACAAGATTTGTTCCTTTAACTTCTGATTTATAGCCGATTCCTTCCAAGATTAGCTTCTTTACAAAAGGAGTAGTTACACCAGTTATCATATTCATGATGTGTGAGGCATAAGTTCCCCACAATGCTCGAGTTTCAAGGGTCACTCTCTTAGGCTCAAGAGTGATTTCAGTTGGAGCGATTTTGATTTCAATCTCTGGTTTGAACTTTTTTGTAAGAGTTCCCATAGGACCTTTTACAGTAAGAACACCTTCTGAGAAAGTGACTTCAGTCTTTGCAGGAATTGCTATTATTTTTTTTCCGATTCGTGACATTATATTTTTATTTACCAAACCTTAAACAAAGCCTCTCCTCCAACCTTTGCTTCCTTGGCCATCTTGTCTGTCATGATGCCTTTTGGAGTTGAAAGAATAAGAAGACCCATTCCATTTCTAACTTTTCGAATATCCTGTGATTTGTTGTAAATTCTTTTTGAAGACTTTGAAACTCTTTCTACACCTTTGATCTTTGCTAAATTTCCATCGTAAACCAATCCTACTTCAATAAACTTAGCTACCTTCTTACCTTTCTTTCCAAATGACTTTATAAAGCCTTCTTTGAACAAAACATCAAGAATAGCTAACTTTAGCTTTGAATGAGGAAAAACTACTGATTCTTTCTTTGAATCAGAAGCATTCTTAATTCTAATTATCATATCTGAGATTGGATCCATTTTTGTTTTGTATTATATCTCGGCAGTATCTTGTCTCTAGTGAGAAAGACTTACCAAAACTTACTTGTCTAATCTACATGATTTTTTGTTCGAGTTCAAGGCGCGAAGCTTTGTTTCTGACCAAGCTGTACAACTAGTACAGTGCGGGAGGAAACAAAGCTAGCAACACAGAAATCGGACAAAAAGACTGTAGATTTTACCAAGAGGACTTCTTCACTCCTGGAATTTTTCCCTCATTGGCAAGTTCGCGGAAACAGATTCGGCAGAGACCGAAGTCTCTCATGAATCCTCTTCCTCGTCCACACTTAAAACATCGGTTCGTTGCCCTTGTAGGAAATTTTGGCTTCTTTGCTGCCCGAGCTAATACTGATGCTTTTGCCATTTAAATAAAAAAGCTTTTAACAAGCTGGGATTATACTAACAATTAAGCCTTTGGAAGTCAACGTAATAGAAATCACCCGGTCCTCGTAAGAGAGAACCGGGTGGCGCGTGATACCTAGAACAATTAGCGGGCTGGCTCGAGATGAATTTGAATGAGAAGATCATTCGTTTCATCCGTCATTGTAGTTGCAAACAATGCCCAGTTTTTTTCTGGATCCTCGAAGAGGAGAATGCCCATAGGAGATCCATCATCGTTCAACGACTCATGGATCAAACATGCGAGAGTCCACTGGGCCTGTTCACTCATTTGACCCAAGCGTAGATGTACATCTTTCGATGTGGTGAGAAAAGTTTCCGGCTGAGGCCCTACGAACTTGGACCTCACAGTTGTGCGGTAGACTCTGGCTTTTTGAGCCCGGATTTCGGCTAATTCGCTAACCAGATTAATGCTGTCCAAATCCGTTCTCTGACTCAAAACCACTTCCTTAAACATTCTAGCTTCTTTCGTGGGATCCGCGGTAACGTCGCAAACCCGCTTACCCACTAAAAAGAACAGGCGACGTTATACTAAAAATAACATATTATCTACTATTGTCAATGATACCAAAAATCCCCTTTCGGGGATTTTTATTAAGCTGTTACTTTCTTCTTCTTGGCTGCTGCCATTGGAAGTTTTATTCTTTCGTCCTTGGTCTCTACTTTCTTAAATGGGAATCCTAAGTGAGTTAGGAATGCCTTTGTCTCTTTCTTATTATTAACGTTAGTTACAATAGTAACGGCTAATCCGAAGACATCCTTCAATTCTTCGTCCGCTGACTCAGGGAAAATAGTGTTTTCTCTAATACCTAGAGTATAGTTACCCATATCATCAATAGCGTTTGCTGTAATACCTCGGAAGTCTTTTGTTCGTGGAAGAGCTATATTTATTAGCTTATCCAAAAAGTCGTACATTCTATGTCCTCGAAGAGTAACCTGCATTCCCACTGTATCTCCTTCTCGAACTTTGAAAGCTGCAAGTGAAACCTTTGCACCTTTTCGCACTGCTTTCTGTCCAGTTATTTTTGAAAGTCTGTCAGCAATCATATCAAGCTTCTTCTTATCCTTCTGAGATCCAACTCCACAAGAAATAACTAGCTTCTCAATTTTTGGAGCCTGCATCTTGTTCTTGTATCCGAACTCCCCTTTCAAGGCCTCGAATGCTTTTGCTGTTTTGTCTTTGATTGTTTCCATGGAATTTTATTATTTCTTTGTTGCCTTTTTCTCAGCCTTTTTTACTGTTGGCTTAGCTGTCGGAGCTGACGCCTTATTTGATTTATTGCCTGCGCTTCGCTTCGGCGTAGAATCTGTCTTCTTTACGTTTGAAACATGGATAGGCATAGCTCGATCTACAATCTGACCCTTCTCTCCACCCTTTCGAGCCTTCTGGTGAACCTTTACTAGATTCAAACCACCCACAATTACTTTGTTCTCACGTGGAAATGACTTAAGGATAGTGCCTGTTTTGCCTTTATCCTTTCCAGCTAAGATTATTACTTTGTCGTCTTTTTTTACATGCATATTTTTATTGTTATACAACCTCAGGAGCAAGTGAAATAATTTTCTGATATCCCACTTCACCGATTTCTCGAGGAATAGGACCGAAAACACGTCCAGCTACAGGTTCTTTCTTGTCTTTCATTACGATAACCACTGCGTTCTCATCAAATCTTATATATGAACCGTCTTTTCTTCGGAAAGGAGCTCTCTGTCTTACAACCACTGCGTAAAGAACATCCTTTTTCTTTGTGGCTTTTCGAGGCTGTGCTTTCTGAACTGAGATTACAACTAGTTCGCCGATAGAAGCATATCGCTTCTTTGAGCTTCCAAGCACCTTGAACACGCGTCCTACTGTTCCTCCAGTGTTGTCAGCTATTTTTACGATTGATTGTGGCTGTACCATTTTTTTTTAGTTATATGATTCTGAACTTCTTGTCCTTTGAAATAGGAGCACACTCTTCAATAGTGACTTTGTCTCCGATTTTCTTTGTATTACCAGTATCATGTGCCTTGAATTTCTTGTTGATAGATACATACTTCCCATACTTAGGGTGCTTTATAAATCGGCTAACCTCGACAACTATAGTGTCTTTCATTTTATCTGAGGTAACAACGCCTGACATTGTCTTGCGATTTACTTTCTTTTCTGTTGTGTTTACTGTTTTTTCCATTTTATTATTTTACTGCCTTAGCTTTTGAATTGACGAGTCCAAGGATTCTAGCAATGTCTTTCTTCAAAGCATTTCCCTCTTTTACATTTCGAGTATTGCTTCCTGCAATTGAGAATCGAAATGCTCGCAAAGCCTGTCTCTTTTCCAAGAGTAGGTTCTTCAGTTCTTTTTCTGTTTTTTTAATAAAATCTTTCATAGGTTTATATGTGCATAGCGGCAATTACCTTTGTCTTCAAAGGAAGCTTTGTTCCTGCTTTTCGTAGAGCTTCTCGAGCAATAGCGTCAGTAACGCCATCCACTTCAAAAATAACTCTTCCTGGCTTCACTGGTGCGCAGTAACCAAAAAGATCTCCCTTTCCTTTTCCAAGCTTCACTTCAGCTGGCTTCTTTGTAAGAGGCATATCTGGGAAAATTCTTATCCAAACCTTTCCTGTTTTTCCAACTTCTCGAGAAAGAGCTTTTCTAGCAGCTTCAATCTGGTTAGACATGATGCGAGCACCAGCCATAGCCTTCAAGCCATGTGAACCAAAAGAAATGGTTGTTCCACGTGAAGCAACCCCAACTTTGTTGGCGTTCTTTCGGAATGTATGCCATTTTCTATATTTAACTTTTTTTGGTAGTAACATGGTAGTTTATCAAAAATATTATTTCGCGAAAATTTCACCTTTGTAGATCCAGACCTTTATTCCGATTCCTCCGTATGGAAGTCTTGCTTCGTATTTCACGAAATCAACATCTGCTCGGAAAGTCTGTAGAGGGATTCGGCCTTTCTTTATTTTTTCTTGTCGGGCCATTGAAGCACCTCCAAGTCTTCCAGAAAGTTCTACCTTTACTCCAAGAACATCTCGGTTAGCCATAACCTTCTCAACCATCTGCTTTGTAACTCGTCTAAATGGAAGTCTCTTCTCAAGACCATCAGCAATCATCTGAGCCACAATAGCGGCGTTTGATTCTGGTGATCGGATTTCCTTAATATCAATTTTCACTTCTCCTCCTGAAGAAAGCTTTTTCTTTTCGATAAATTTCAAAATATCATTCTTTAGTTTTACTGCTCCGTCTCCAGATCGTCCGATGATCATACCTGGGCGTGATGTTTCGATGATGATTCGTAGGATTTTCTCCCCTCTTTCCATTTCGATATTAGCAACATACATTCCTCGAAGCTTCTTTTCCAAAAATTCTCGAAGTAAAACATCGCTTTTCAAAAATTCTCTGTATTTATTCTTTACACCAAACCATCGTGACTTCCAGTCTCGAATAATTCCTAATCTATGTGAATATGGATGTACTGTATGAGTCATGATTTTATTTTTTGGCTTTCGGCGCAACTTCCTTTGCTACTCTAACTTTCTTCTTTGGTGCTGCTTCTCCTAGTTCAATAAAGATAGCGCTTGTTCGCTTTCGGATAGGGTGAGCAGAACCTCGAGCAGCTGGTCGTCTTCGATACATGATAGCTCCACTGTCTACTTTGATTATCTTCACAATCAAATTTTCTGTAGGAATATCAAGTGACTTAGCGTTAGCAAGAGCTGACATAATCAAAGTCTTGATAGGTTGAGCAGCTTTCTTTGCAGTAAAGTCCAAGTTAGTCAAAACATCAGTAACTTTCTTTCCACGTACGATATTTGCAACCATTCGCATTTTACGAGGTGCCTGTCGGAAGTTTGATAATGTAGCGTGAGCTGTGGCCATGATAATTTATTATTTCTTTGCTGCGGCTTTATCAGCAGCAGGAGCTTTTGCAGCTTGTGCAGATGCAATCTCACCTTCTTTCTTCTTCTGTTCCAATTCTTTCTGCATCTTTCCTCCGTGTTTGATGAATTTCTTTGTAGGTGAGAATTCTCCTAGTCTGTGTCCAACCATGTCTTCAGAAACTGATACTTCAATATGATTCTTTCCGTTGTGAACACCGAAAATAAAACCAATCATTTCAGGAGCAATCACACAAGCTCGAGACCAAGTCTTAATAACCCCGGTTTCACTGGATTTCTTTCCTTCGATTTTTTTCATTAATCGTGGGTCTACGTATGGGCCTTTTTTAGATGATCGAGACATTGTATTTTTTCAAAACAAAAACCACTTTGCTGTGGTACTTCCGAGATACCATACAAAAATGTATAAGAGTCACACTCTTAACTTGGCGTTTATACTATACAAAATGGCTATTAATGTCAACAGTTATGCATACATTAAAGGGCGAGCTGGGCATTTCTGCTTTGCTCGCCCTTTCTTTAATTATTACTTACCTACTTGACCTCTGTCTGAATCCTCTCTTTCAACAATTTGAGTAGGTCTGAAGCCTTGACCAAGGTCATCCGACGAAGATAAATTTCCTGGTCAATTATTACTTCGACTTGCTTTAAGACTTCGAGCTGAACTGCTAACTGCTCCTGTGTTTTCGGCATTTTATCCTCTCGGATCGTTATTTACTTGCTTCTGGTCTTTATTTTGATGTTTAGTGAAGTATTCCCAAGCTGCCTCTGCTTGAGCCAATTGAGAATACACACTAACTCCATTACGAGTTCCACACATAGCCACGATTACCGGATTTCTATAATGAAGTGAACTATCTCCAACAAAAATTCCTAAATCCATAGCGTGAGCCCATGCCATCCTAGACTCATATGTCGTAAAGTCTTCAGGTAAATCATTCACCCATGGATCAGTCAAAGCTCTCATTCCCGAACGAATCCTTGCTTCCCCGGTGCTAAGTAGCATCAGAAACTTAGATTTTTCTAAAAAAAACCTCCTCGAATAATATACACTTTTTTATGTAATTTTAAAGGGCGACCTCGGCACATTGCCTTAGTCGCCCTTTCTTCAAATTGGTTCGTTCCCTATGCTTTCTTTCGAGGAACTTTCGTAATGAATCCATGCCTGTTCAGTTCGAGCCATGACCTCTACGATTGCAGACGGTGTACTACAATCTAGAACTGCAACTGCATATAGAGTTGCGGTGAAGATAGGATTTTCGCTGACGTCGCCTGGATCCTTCCAAAAAAAGAGATTTTTCTTGCGAAGCAGATCCATGATGTAAATCTTCCTTTTTTCAATCTCAGCGCTAATATCTCTTGCATCTGCTAGAACAGACGAAAATTCGAGAAGAAATTGCACACGATTGTACGACAATTCAAACCACCTTTCTACGTTTAGACTATAGGTATGAGTATATTTGTCAACAGCTATTAATATAAAAAGGTGGTCGTCTGTCACACGACCACCCTTATTTAGATCCGACTCAACGGAACCCCTTTTAGCTCAGCTTCTGCCGACTTCTCCTCGTAGTACTCCCAGGCTTTCTCCATGAAATGAAAGAT
Organism: Patescibacteria group bacterium; assembly: GCA_013816135.1. Lineage (GTDB taxonomy): Bacteria > Patescibacteriota > Minisyncoccia > Phycocordibacterales > DATDWN01 > C7867-006. The sequence goes on from JACDEV010000008.1 coordinate 27,849, forward strand.
TGACATAATCCCGACAACAGAAGGATGATTTTCCTTGGACAATTGATGAAGTTGAAGCATTGATTGAATGACGAGGTTTTTGTCCTCAGAGACCTCATTCGAATAGGTATTGATTCTACATTCTTTAGCCACAGCTAATGCCTGTGATGTGGCATCTTTACAACCATTCGAAAGATCAAAATTCATCGACCCAACAGCCTGCGTTAGTCTGCAATAAAATTCTGATTTTGTAATCACACAAACCTCCAACAATAATTTTGTTGACTCTATTTAAGAACACTACACTCCTTTACAGAATAGTCAAAACCGCCTTTCGGCTATTTTTCTTTATTATAGGGTGTTAGTATTGAACTATGAAATCTAATCCAGAAGAATTTCCAAATAACATTTTAGATACGGAGGGAGGAATGTTTCAAATGGAAATAATGACTATTATGCCGGAAGCTCTTCAGTTAATTGAAATATCTCAGGTAAATGAAGAAATAAAGGAAAAATGTAAGCTTATATTAGATGATTTTGTGAAAGTTGTTAAATTTGAGAAAGACAAAATTGATCCATATATACTAAGTAAAGGTCCAGTAATTAAACTTCTTGATCTCCTTGATGAAAAAGATGATGAACAAAAGCAATTATTTGAAAGCTTACGAGATGTCATATTAAAAGCACGTGATTCTGTCAAAGGTTGGAAAAGTTAAAACCTTCTCTAATTATATTGATACGTTTAAGGGCGACCACAGCATTTCTACTGTGTCGCCCTTTATAGTTATAAGCTACCTAAGCCACCAAACTCTCCATTTCCTGGAGTTTCGTTCATACTCCCAGGCCTTTCTCATTAGATATACGGCAGATGTTGCAACAACCATTGGATCTATTACTGGGTTAATTGCCATCAGCGCAATTGATTCAATTGGTTCATTCCGTTCTCCAAACAAAGGTTCTCTGTAAACTCCCACTGCCCGACAAGCGCATTCTGCTTCCAACCTATAGTCATTAACTGTAGGCTCTCTCTGAGTTTTAAGTCCTTCAATCGCTGATTTTACCTGCATTACAGCGATTGATAACTTCATGTAAAACATGGATTCGGTCATCAAAATCTCCTTCTAAATTCAGACTACTATACATTCATAATATGTCAAAACCGCCTTTCGGCGGTTTTGAAGTTTATTAATTTTGTGGATTTTTGTTTGAGTTCAAGGCGCGACGTTTTGTTTTTGACCAAGGTGTATATTTAGTACTCCGCGGGAGAAAACGAAACTAGCAACGCAGAAATCGAACAAAAAGACCAGAATTACTTTCGCTTGCCAACTTTTCGGCGACTTACAATATATTTGTTTGAGTATTTCTTTGGAGTTCGTGACTTCTGACCCTTTCCTGTTGGCTTACCATAAACTGAGATAGCTCGTCTTCGTCCTCGTCCCTGAACACCTTCACCTCCTCCGTATGGGTGGTCAACTGGGTTCTGAGCAGTACCTCGAACTGTTGGTCGAATACCTAACCATCGTGAACGTCCTGCCTTTCCAAGATTTACCAATCGGTTCTCATCGTTTGATACATCTCCAATAGATGCCCAAGCTGTTTCCTTAACTTTTCTAACTTCTGTTGAAGGAAGCTTGATGTCAACGTAACCTGCATCCTTTGCAATTACTTCAACATAGTTTCCAGCTGATCGGGCAAGTTTTGCACCTCCGAGTGGCTTTATCTCAACGTTGTATACAAAAGTACCAATTGTAATATTTCTTAGTGGAAGTCTGTTTCCTGGCTTTGCTTCTGCGTTTTCTGAAGTAACCAACTCATCTCCAACCTTCACTGATCTTGGAAGTAGAACGTATCTTTTTTCTCCATCTTTATACTGTGCAAGTCCGATAAATCCAGTTCTGTTTGGATCGTATTCTACAGTTTTGATTGTGTAAGGGATATCTCTTTTGTCGTATGTAAAATCTATCTCACGGAAAAGTCTCTTGTGTCCTCCTCCTTTGTGTCGAGTAGTGATGTGACCGTGGTGGTTTCTTCCCATCTGGCGTCGGAAACCGTGAGTCAAAGATTTGACTGGTTCTGAAACAGTAATAGACAGTCCGTATGAAGGTGTTGTCATCTGTCGTCTTGATGGTGATGTTGGTTTATATCGTTTCATCTTTTTATTTTTATAGGTTTTCTATCTTTGTTCCCGGCTTAAGGTAAATGTACGCCTTCTTGTATCCTGATTTCTTTCCTTTCTTACCTCGGACAAAAACATTCTTTGCAGGAATAGTAACAGTTGAGATATTTAGAGGTGTAATCTTGTATCTTTCAATGAAAGCAGCTCGAACTAGGTGCTTTGTTGAGCTTGGAGCTACTTGAAAAACGAATACTGATGATTCTGATTTCAAGCTGGCCTTCTCTGTAACATGAGGCTTTATTAAAATGTGATTTAAATCTTTCTTCATATTATTTTGTTGCTTTCGCAGTCTTTGTTACTTTCTTTTCTACCCCAACTTTCTTGCTTCCCAACTTTTCTGAAATTTGTGAAAGTCCTTGTTCTGGGTTTGAGATAACAACGTATTTGTATTTCATCAAGTCCAATGGACTCATGTTTCGGATTTCATCCACAACAACATTACCTAGATTTCTAAAGCTTTTTTCTGTAGTTGTATCCTTAGTAGAAAGGGCGATATATGCTGAGTTCTTTCGCTTGTTCATCAAGTCCTTGAAACCACTTACTCCAGATAGTGATGACAATACATCTTTTGCATCCTTAGTTTTAATAACTCGCAATGTAAGATCGTTTACGAAAAGTACTTCTCCTTTCTTGTATTTAGCTGAAAGAATAGTGTAAAGAGCCTTAGCCTTCATTTTCTTGTTAATCTTTCGATCAAAGTTCTTTAGATTGTTTGGACCATGAGTAACACCTCCTCCAACCCAGATAGGTGATCGAATAGAACCGTGTCGAGCGCGTCCAGTTCCCTTTTGCTGCCATGGCTTCTTTCCTCCTCCACTTACCTGTCCTCGGTTCTTTGTATAAGCAACGTTGTTTCGAGCAATAGAGTTCATTGAAACTACAACCTGGTGAACTAGGTCGGCATTCCATTTCAATCCGAAAACTGCTTCAGGAATGGTTATTTTCTTTGCTTCGGCTCCTTTTGGTGTATAAAGTGTTGCTTCCATAAATTTTTTTCTTTTTTATTTATAAATTTTCATAACTGAAAATTTATCCGTTTACTTCAACTAGAGTTCCTCTTCGTCCAGGAACAGATCCTCGTATGAAAATTTCGCCAGTTTCTGGTTTTACAGAAACAACTGTTAGTCCTTTTGTAGTTATACGATCACCACCCATTCTTCCGGCCATTCTCTTTCCTTTTGCCACTCGGCCTCCATCTCGTCCTCCTCCTCCGATAGATCCAGGCTCTCGCTCAGAGTGCTTCTGACCGTGTGATCGAGGTCCTCCTTTGAAACCATATCGCTTTACTGCTCCTTGGAAACCTTTTCCTTTTGATATTGAAGAAACTGTAACAGTATCTCCTGTTGCGAAAGTTGTAAGATCAATTGAGTCACCGATTTTAAATGTTGGCTCACCTTCTGTTCGAACTTCTCGTAAATACATAAAATTTCCACCGTTCATCTGTCCAAGCTGTGCTTTATTTATATTTTTTGCACCTCTTGTTCCATATCCAACCTGGATAGCATTGTAACCATCTGTGGCTACAGTTTTTATTGCAGTAACAGTCATAGGGCTTGCCTTAAGAGCAGTTACTGGATGAACCATACCCGCCTCATCGAAGATTTGGGTCATATTTACTTTTGTTCCTAGTATAAATTTCATTTTTTTGATTTTAAATTTGAAGCATTTCGTTGTTGGACTTCAGAAAACTCTCGTCACTTTACACTTGTAAAGCTCCTCGAATTTTCCTTGTCCGCCTAGAATTGCACTCAAATTTCAAACAAAACACTTATTTTTTGGTAACGATTTGCGGACAGTAATGAGAAAGATTTTCTCAACATTGCCCTTCGCTAGTCACCATTAAAAAAGCCCGAAGGCGATTTGAAGATACTAACAGATAACGATTTTTAATACAAGTGTATTGACTCACATCCTTTAGTTAGTTAAGTTAATCAGAGAGAGGTATTTATGACTGACGGCAAGGAGTATGTTCTGCTAGGAATTCTCTCAGCTGAAGGGGTGTTCTGGCTCATTCAGATGATTAGAGCGATAGTTCAGTTGCCCAGAAATAACGGCTACGGAAATGGTCCGGATGAATTCACACAAAAGTGGCTCAGTCCTGTAATAGCCCTGTCGGCGTCTATTTTCATGGGGTATGATATCCCTATGTTGATCTGGATATTAGCATTAAGCCTCAGAATCGGGGTTATCGCTACATACAAACATAGAGACCTCCAAAATAAGAAACTTATCCTTCAGAACTGGAGATGAGACAAAACTCTATTTACGAAAGCCGCCGACTCATGTCGGCGGCTAACTTTTTTTATTTAAATGATCTTAACGTCGATATTAACTCCTGAAGGAAGTGACAAGTTAGTCAAAGCTTCCATTATCTTTGGAGTAGGGTTTAGGATATCTATCACTCGCTTGTGAACTCGGATTTCAAACTGTTCTCTTGCATTCTTGTATACGAAAGATGATCGGTTTACAGTGTACTTCTTTATTTCTGTCGGTAGAGGTATAGGACCTTCTACTTTGGCATCATAACGAAGAGCGGTATCGATTATCTGCTTAACAGATAGATCGAGAATCTTGTATTCATATGCTCGTACTCGGATTCTAAGTTTAGAAATTACATCCGCCTTAGCTGCTACTTTTGGAGCTGCTTTCTTTGTCGTCTTTTTTGTTGAAGGTTCTTTTGTGGCCATTTCTTTAATAGGAAGATACTAGCAGATATTGTTTTTTTATTCAAGTATAAAAAATAGGCGCCTGTGGTCAGTACGCCTAATTATTACTTTGGCCATTTTGGGGCAAACATTTTATACACTTTTGGGCTAGAAACTCCAAGATGAAACCAAAAGTATTCAAAACATTTTGGACATTCAAAGATTGCAATACCTCCTCTATCCGATCTTTGTGGACCAGCCGTTTGTGTAAATCCAACTATCAAATTAGCTCTTAGTTGAGTTTGAAAAGGAAATTCAGCTCCACAGTGGCAGGAATGATCCATTCCGTGATACATATCTGAACTGTAAGTAACACCCCACGATTTAAATTCGGACACAAAAACTCCTTCTTATCATTTTATATTACACAATCAATAATTACGCAAACAAAATACATTGCTGACAAAAATTTAAAGGGCTCTTGTCTTTCGACAAGAGCCCTAATTCCGATCTGGCTCAGGAAGCCATGAAGATCTGTTCCTGAACCTCGTCGACGTACGACCTCCAGCTCTCCCGGCGCTTCTCTTGGAAACGCTCCGATGCAACTCTCAGGGCAACCAGCAACTCCTTCTGGTACTGCACTCGCTCCTCGAGCGTGATGAGATCCTGCAACTGCTTGCCGGCGCCTGTGTAGTAACGCTGACAAGCAAAGCGATGTTCCGGATTGAGCTCGCAGAACAGAAAGTCAATGATCGATTCGTACCTGCTCATCACCTTCTTGGAAGCAATGTACTGCAACCCACTTAAGTAATCATTGCCTGGGGCGAGCAGTAATGCTTCGACTTCTGGGAAGATTGAGTTGGTCATTCCCCCAATCACCAACAGTGCCTGACGAATTTCCTGACGGAGAGCAATGTCTCCCATAATGATAATTCTTGTTTGAAATGCAACTCATATAATTAATATATGAGACAAACATTTAAGCATTTGGACTTTCGAATTCGCGATCGAATTGAATCACTGTGGGACAAAGGAGTCGAACAAAAAGAAATTGCAAAGATTGTTGGTGTACACAAAAGCACTGTATCCCGTGAGATACAGTGGAGAAAGAAAGAAGACGGCACATATTCAGCAACAGTGGCTGAACACAAGGCAGGAGTGAAGCGAGCAAACTCAAAATACCAAGGAATGAAGATCGAACAGAATCAGTGGTTGAAAAGACACATCGTCAGGGAAATGAAACAATACAGATCACCAGATGAAATAGCTGGAAAAATGAAAGAGGAACGGTGGAAAGTCAGAGTCTCAGCAGATGCTATATACAGATGGCTTCGGAGTTCCATGGGTCAGAGATATTGCAGATATTTGTGTACAAAAAGGTACAGGAAAAAACCACATTCAGATGCTCCAAAGAGACATATCATTCAGAATATGAGGAGTATTCACAGTATTCCAGCTGATCCAGGATGGGTCACTGAAGGTGACACCTTCTTGTCTCCCAAGAAAGTATCAAGATATGCGGGTGTACTCGTGGGATGGAGAGAAACTAAATTGTTGAAGGGAGACTTGGTTAAAAGTTTAAGACCGATTCACACAACAAAAGTGGTGAGGAAAATTAGAAATGAATGTGCAATTGATGCTTTGATTTTAGATCAAGGTGGTGAAAATAGAGAACATGAGAAGTTTGGGGTGCCTTCATATTTCTGTGACCCTGCTTCTCCAAGACAGAAACCTTTCATTGAAAGCAGTATTGGACTTCTTCGTCGATGGTTCTGGCCAAAAGGCACAGATCTTTCCAAGATTTCAAAAGAAGAATTTCAAGAAAAGTTGGAAATCATTAACAACAAATACAGAAAAACACTCCGATACAGGAGTGCGAGTGAGGTGTCGAGAGAGTGTGGTATATTGAAGTGATTAGCAACCAGAGTTGCATTTCAGCCCAGAATTTACAT
>JACDEV010000009.1 GCA_013816135.1 Patescibacteria group bacterium
GGGCATATGTCCTCGTGGGCCTGGCGAGCCAGATCCTCGCATTCCTGCAACAGGCGGGTCAGGCGAGATTCCTTCCGGTGAAACTTTCGGTGCCGTGCTGCGGCTCCTCGTTTTCCTAGCTCACTGAGCTTCTTCTTATCGTTCTTGCGTCTTGCTTGAACGACCTGTTCTGACATACTCATGGGTAACCTCTACTTATTATTATAATATCACTATATACTATTGTCAAGTATATTGTGCACACTAAGCTAACAATTCCTCTACAACAGATTTTACAGTATCACCATCTGCTTTACCTTTGAGGTCTTTCATTAATGCACCCATGAACATACCCATTTTTGATTTGTCTATTACTCCCATTTCTGTCATTTTTGCTTTAGCAATTGTCATAACTTCCTCTCGAGGCATGCTTGCTGGTAGGTAGGCTTCTAGTAACGCAAGTTCTTCTTTTTCTGGCGCCGCTAAGTCTTCACGTCCACCTTTTGTAAATTGATCAATCGAATCCTTCCTCTGCTTAACAGCTCGTCTAATCACGTTCAAAACTTCCTCGTCAGAAAGTTCGTCTTGAGGTGTCCTTTTTAAGTTTAGTAATTCGTTTGTAAAGCTAGAAACTAAGCCTCGAACAACTCCGAGTCTTACTGCATCCTTAGCTTTCATAGCTTCTTTTACTTGGTCTTTAATGTTTTGTTGTAGTGTCATATTTTGTTATTGTTCGGCTTTAAGATTTAGCGTATTTCGTTGTTGGAAAGCAAAAAATAATCCTCACCTTACCACTAAGTAAGGCTCGACTTCTTTTTCACTTTCCGCCTAGAACTACATCTGAATCTTGAAGCCTTTAATCTATATAGGTTACCATAAGCAATCTTTTTTTGGTAGAATTAAGAGATGGATATATCGACTATTATTTTTTTGCTAATGGCTTTGGGATTGGGGGCATTAGTTATGTACGCTTTTAGACCAAAACAGACAGCTAATGAAACAGGTTTAAATCTGATACTCCAACAAATAAATGAATTGAATCGCGTAGTTGATTCCAAGATAGGGGAAAGCACTCGTCAGATGAATGATTCAGTTAGAATGCAACTAGGAGAGTCAGCAAGCCTTATCCGTGAAGTTACTATAGGCCTTACAAAGCTCGATGAGACAAATAGACAAGTAGTTTCTTTTGCTGACCAGCTCCAAAGCTTGCAGGATATCTTGAAGAACCCAAAACAGAGAGGAATATTGGGTGAGTATTACTTAGAAACTTTATTAAAAAATGTTCTAGCTCCTAGCCAATACCAGATGCAGTATTCCTTTGGAAATGGAGAAATCGTGGATGCTGTGGTGTTCGTAAAAGATAAAATAATTCCAGTTGATTCAAAGTTTTCACTCGAGAACTATAACCGCTTATCAGAAACCAATGACAAGACAGAAAAAGATAGACTGGAAAAACTTTTTGTTAATGACTTAAAATTACGAATTACCGAAACTGCAAAATATATCCGACCAGAAGAAGGTACAATGGATTTTGCTTTTATGTTCATTCCTCACGAAGCTATCTACTATGATCTATTAATTAATAAGATTGGGGCCATGAGCGAAGATACTGAAAATTTAATCCAACGGGCTGCTGGTAAATACAAGGTAATTATTGTTTCCCCAACTTCATTTTTGGCTTATCTTCAGACAGTTTTACAAGGACTTAAAGCAATGCAGATTGAGGAAACTACAAAGGACATTATAAAAAGAGTAGGGGAAATTGGTACTCATTTGAAAAAATATGAGGACTATCATAAACGTTTAGGAAATTCACTAGAAACTGTAGTAAATCATTACAATAGTTCGAGCAAGGAGTTTAAAAAAATAGACAAGGACGTAGTGCGTATTACTGGTACATCTTTGGAAATAGACACGTTACTTATCGATAAACCAGAGTCAGAAGAATAGCGAAAAAACTCATATTTTAAAGTATATATTGCATTGACACATCACATATATAGTGATATTATTTTCGCGGAACAGTTCTCAACAATTTTTTTGGAGTGTGTACATGTCTAACGATACGATTGCTAAAAATGAAATTGCAAGTCAGCGAAATGCTCTCGTTCCGACAAATCCGTCGGTAATGAAACTTGCGAAGCGTCTTCGATGGAGTCCTGAACGTGCGATTATCAGGATTCAGCGAGCATTACCTGCTCTATTCGAACAGCAGATCTATCTCGAGCTCGCTTCCGACTTCGGCATCTTGCCGGAATCTATGGCAAAGCTTCTCCGTTTTTACATGGGAGAAGAAGAACTCGATTTGGAAGATTTGGAGTTCAGACAGGCAGGTAATAACCTGGTCACATCTAAGTTCGTGGACTTCGCGGAGTTTCTTCGAGAATGTCTCAATTTGCTCAAGATTGTAGCTAAAGAATTCACTTCGTTTTCTTTGACTGTTAACCACGCTGCAATGATTGTGTACCACTACGGGACTGATCAACCCGAACTGTTGATCGAGATGGTAGACGGTAACCTTGAGGAACTGTGTGAAGTGCTCGGCGTAAACAATGAGCACCCTTACAGTCAGCGGATGCGACTGTGCATCTGGCTTATGGTTACTAAAGTCATCCCTGAAAACCGTTCGGAGGGTCGGCCGGACTTCCTCGACATCAGCGACATTTTGTCAATCTCTTCGGCTCGTCGACGCGCTCTGCGTCGTGAGCTTTTGGAAGATTTACCAGACTACTTGTCAGCTGACAGCGACGAACTCCGACACCATCCATCGCTCGAGACGTTGAAAAAGGAGGGAATAATCTGATGGACGCGTTTACCAAGAGCCTCAAGATGGCTTTGGGTCAAGGATCGACAAGTTGGGACATAAACCCGCTTATTGTCATCGGCCTTACTGAAGCCATGCTCGATCTTCGTCTTTCGGAGGACCAGATGTATGCGGCTGTTCACAGTTATGTGCGCCAGCTGGCAAGTCAGGTTCATCCCGATCGTACTCAATCGACAAACGTATCCGAAGAACGTCGACGGCAAATCTTCGATGCATTCGAAATCCTCGATGATCGCGGCAAGTTCTTGCTGGCACTCGCTGAATTCCGGTCACTCAAATCGAGTGACCGGAATGAGGTGAATATCCTGCGAGGAGCCTTGCATACTGCGAGGGAACGTCTCAATGCTTATCAAGGCAAAGAAGTCTACCTTTCGCAGGGTGCGAGTAAACTTACTCGTCAGCGAGAGGAGTTCGAAAAAGAGGAGAAGAAACGTAGGCAAGTTGAACCAAACCTCCGAGCTGAGGTTTCTCGCCTTACGCGGCGAGTTAAGCGTTCTGAGAAAGCTGCTGCTGATAGGGAAAAGAAGTACAACAAAAGTGTTTTTTATGTAACTTCATTAGGTTCCAGTAAACCTGTACAACCTATAAATGGTGCGGTACATGTATTTGATGCTCAATGGGTAGCTATCACCTCACTTGTTTCGGCTAGAATCATGAAGAATGATTCAAGCTTGCTATCAGGTCAGTTGGAATTAGATGTTCTTGATGAATCCAGTCGGTTTGAGCTAAGGATAAGAAAAGTTCTGAAGTCTATCGGGGCTTCGGAAGCTATCGCTCCAAGTATTCTCAAACGCTGGGCAGACTGTGCGGCAAAAGTTGGAACTGCCGAATTTAGGGAGTTTCGAACAAACTACTGTCTTCGGCTCAGTATGTTCGAAATATCTGCAGGAAGGCCTAAATTCATATATGGCTGGGACAAAGCAATTACAGGGCGAATCCTTGGGTCACTTCCACCCGATGGTGTAGAGATCGTTCGGCGTCAGCTAACGAATGTGGTTGAAAGAGAGACCACGTTGGAGACGATGTCGCCCTACCTGGTTCCCGGTGGACTTCTGGTTTTTCAAAGCAAGAGAAACTATACAGGCGAGGAAGGTCGAGACACTGTAGTGTTTGACTCAAAACAGATTATCCTAGGAGTTGGATAAAATTCAAATAAATAGTTCGACACTTATGAGGTAGTGTAAAAACCTTAAGGCCCGTGCAGAAATGCCGGGTCTTTTCATATATTTATAATCCTAAAAATTTAATAGACAAACTTTATATCACAGAGTAGTATTAATTTTGGAAAAGGAAGGGAGATAGCTCTGCTAAAACCAGACCACAACGCTCGGGGATTTCCGGTTTCTTATCCGGATTGAAAGAGTGAAAAACTATGGTTTAGCCAGTCGATTGGGACACTGCGATAGTCCGACATAGTCTACCTTTACCGAGGGGCCTTAGGGCTTAAAAGACTTCTATGGGCCTGGTAATCCATAGCGTAGGGGTGTTCTAGACCCTTTTCCACTGGCGGTCAATTGTAAGATTGACCGCCTTTTCTTATTTACTTGCAATTTTGAGCCATTTTTTGTAGTATGTGAGGACTATGTTTGCAGTTATAAAAACAGGCGGAAAGCAATATAAGGTCTCAGCTGGAGATACACTAAAAATTGAGAAAATCACTGGTGATTTCAAGGTAGGAGATAAAATCGTTTTTAACGAAGTGATGCTTGTTGCAGGGGATAAAGAAACAACTATTGGTACTCCTCTTGTAGCCAAGGCTTCAGTTGAAGGAACACTTGAAGAAGTTGGACGAAATAAAACAGTTGAAGTTATAAAATACAAGCAAAAGAGCAGATATTTCAAGAAGAATGGTCATAGGCAACCTTGGTTCAAAGTTAAGATCTCAGGTATCAAATAAGTTAAAAGGCGCTCCCCTCGGAGTGCCTTTTGTTTTGTTTCTATAAATGAGTATGGCGAATTTTGGCAAAATTCTGAAGTAGCCAGTCTACTTGACTATCGCTAAATCCAGCCTCCTTCGCCCTTTCTTTGAACTTTATTTCTGCTTCCTTCTTTGCTTTCTCTTCGTCTCTTTTTCTTTCCCGATTCATCTGACCTTCAATCCTATTTAAAGTTCGACGACTGACTGGACGTACAATCCCAACTCTTCTCATTTAGCCTCCTTAGCCAAAGTATCACATGGATTGTTATTTTTCAACATATTAGAATTGGCGTCCCTTTCGGAACGCCAATTATCAGGTCTATTGGACTCTTGCTTCTGCTTCCTTTTGTGTGCCAAGAAAGTTTAGCCACATTCTTTCAGCAACAGCCGGAGTTGTGCCATTTTGAAGCGTTGCTTCGATGAATGTTTCTTTTTGTCGCCGAAGCTGTCCTTCACGGATGATTTCTTCTTGACGTTTGTCTTCTGAGATAAATGTCATGATCCCTCCGAGAAGAATATTACATATTTTGTCAAAAAATACAATATTTAGGTTTATTGCCTATTTTTCAGCGCGTTTTTTATTGTTTCAGAATCAGAATATTCTAATTCAGTGCCAGTAGATAAACCTCGGGCTAATGTGGAGATTTTGATGCTATACTTATCAGTAATTGGTTTCAAAATTTGAGTTAAATACGCCTGTGTGTTCTCACCTTCAGGATTGTAATTTAGTGCCATAATGATTTCTTTTAAACCCTCAACAACTTTCTTTTCAATCGTACTTATTAACTGATTCTGTCTTATCCGTCGTTCAGGATTTTTTTCAAGAATAGGGACATTACCTCCTAAGATAAAATAGTATCCATTGTATGAATGTGTTCTTTCGATATTCTCAAAATCCACATCATGAGAGACTAACATCAAAGAATTTTTATCTCTTTGTTCATCCCTACATATGGAACAAGTAATATTATTATTCGGAAAAAAACGAAAACATGAATCACATGAATGCATTGTCGATCTTACCTCTTTTATAAGTTTCGATAGATCACTCGCATATGCTGGGTTTCTGTTCAATAAAAAATAGACGAAGCGTTTTGCTTGTCTTGGTCCTATGCCAGGAAACTCCCTAAATAGTTCTATAAGTCTGTCTGTATTGTCCATTATGTTAATTATACCAAACTTCCAAGAGATGTTCAGTTAAAATCTCGTTGAATAAAACTTATAAAGAGAAAGAGATTTAAATCTCAAAACTCTGAAAACTCTTTATCTGCTCCCGCATACTTTGATTTATCAATTGACTCAAATGTAGCTTTCTTTTCATTGAAGAATAAGTCTACTTTTCCTGTTGCACCGTTTCTATGCTTTTCTATAAGGATTTCTGCAATGTTAGTTCTCTCAGATTCATCTTTATATTTGTCTTCACGGTGAATAAACATAACTACATCTGCGTCTTGTTCGATAGATCCTGAGTCTCTAAGGTCAGATAGTCGTGGGCGTCCTCCTCTCTGTTCTATGGCTCGAGAAAGCTGTGAGAGAGCCAAAACTGGGACTTCTAGTTCTCTAGCTAAGTTCTTGAGCGATCTTGATATTTCAGTAACCTGTTGGACCACGTTGTCATTTTTGGTTTGAGTAGGAACCATTAGCTGTAAGTAATCTACTACAATAAGTCCAAGACCTTTTTCGCTCTTCAATCTTCTCGCAATAGATCGCATCTTTAAGATATTATTTCCTGGTTGATCATCTATGTAGATCGGAGCCTTATTTAGTTTGTCCAATGATTCACGGATAGCTTCGAAGTCGTCCTGGCGCGAAAGTTTTCCTGTTCTTAGTTTCCATGCATCGACATTGGATTGGGCTGCTAACATACGATCCACAAGCTGTTGAGAGCTCATTTCTAGAGAAAATATTCCCACTGAAGTATTGTGTGTTACCGCAGCATGACGAGCCATATCAAGAGCCAGAGCTGTTTTTCCCATAGATGGTCTTGCAGCGAGGATAATCAAGTCTGATTTTTGGAAACCTGAAAGTTTACTATCGATGTCAGCAAAGCCTGTTTGTATTCCTCTGATTCCTACACCATCACTATGTAGCCTTTCCAATCTTTCCCATGCCTCAGCTAGCTCATCCTTAATTGGTATAAATTTGTGGGCTGTGTTGAAGTTGGTAACATCAAAGAGTTTTTTTTCCGCGCTGTCTAACATCTCCTCAAGTTCTTTGTTTTCATCATAGCCAATCTGGGAAATATGATCAGAAGCTTCAATAAGTCTTCTCATCATATGTTTCTTTTGTACAATCTCGCCGTAATACTTGATGTTTGCAGAAGACGGAACTACATTTACAACTTCAGTTAGATAAGTATTTCCACCGATTTGATCTAACCAACCTTTTTCAGAAAGACGAGAAGAAACAGAAAGTAAATCAATAGGTGAGCGTTTTGTGAAAAGCTCCATCATTGAGTCAAAAATTACTCGGTGTTTTTCAGAATAAAAAGAATCTGCTGTTACGACTTCTGTAATGTCGTAAAGAGCATCTGGTCTTAACATTATCGAACCGAGGAGGGCCATTTCGGCGTCTAGACTTTGTGGTGGTATTCTCATGCGATTAGGCATGGTTTGAGGTATAAAAGTCTGAGGCATAAAACTATTGTACATTGTAAAGTTTTCGCCCGCCAATTACAGAAAGTTCATAAGTCTGTGGGAAAGTTGGGGAGAGGACTATACTGGGCTTACATTTGTACCTTCTGGAGTGTCTTTGATTTCGTAGCCTAATTTTTCGATTTCTTTACGTAATTCGTCACTTTTTTCGAAGTTTTTATCATTTCTTGCTTCATTTCTCTCATTTATCAATACCTTTACATTTTCAGGAATTTCAAATTCTTCATGTTTATTGAGTTGAAGTCCTAATACTTTATCAAATCTTAAGACCATTTCTTTTTTGTCAGCCTCTCCAAGACTTTGATCTTTTAAAACTTCCCATACTAAAGATAATGCTCTAGGAGTATTCAGATCATCATTTATATATTCAGAAAATTCGTTTCTATATTTTTCTATATTTTCTGAATCAGGTTTTATATCAACTGACAATAATGATATTTTTTCTTTGAGTTTTTTCCAAGCGGTCTGTGCCCCCTCTAATGCTTCCCAGCTAAATTGAAGTGGTGAAGAATATTGCCCGGACAGTAGTAAATATCGATAAGCCAATGGATCAATACTTTTTTCTTTCAAAGTATTCAAAGTAATAAAATTCTCTTCAGATTTTGCCATTTTACCAGATTCGACAGTCAGAAAAGCATTATGCATCCAATATCTTGCAAAAGGATAACCAGCACCCTCAGCTTGGGCTATTTCGTTGTTATGATGAACAGGAATGTGGTCAATGCCGCCAGTATGAATATCAAATTCTTTTCCTAAATATTTTACTGACATTGCAGTACATTCAATGTGCCACCCTGGAAAACCTTTTCCAAAAGGTGTTTCGTAACCCATTTCATTATTAAATTTCCATAGGGCAAAATCTTTCTGATTTCTTTTTTCAGGATTTGCCCCTATTCTGGAATGGCTTTCATCTACTGATCTGATATTTCCAAGTTTCCCATATTCTGGAAATTTATCTGTATCAAAATAAAGACCGTCCGAGGTTGTATAAGTAAAACCATTTTCTCCAAGTTTTTTTATAAGTTCGATATCTTCTTGTATATTGTCACTAGCAAAAGGGAACTCAGAAGGTAGTTCTATATTTAAAGCTAAAAGATCTTCCTTAAATTTATCAAAGTAAAAATTTGCAACTTCTCGCATAGCGGGCAATGTCAAAGGCTTACCTTCACGCTTCAAAGCTTTGGTCATTTTATCTTCTCCGTCATCATTGTCACTAGAAAGATGTCCAATATCTGTAATATTTATGACTTGTTTTATTTCGTATCCGTTATATTCGAACATTCGTCTCAAGACATCAGCGAAAACATAACTTCTGAGATTACCAAGATGAGCGTAATTATAAACTGTCGGTCCACAGTTATACATCAACACTTGGTTTGGTGTTATGGAGGTGAATTTATCTTTCTTTCCAGAAAGAGTGTTTTGCAAAAATATATCTTTCATCCGCTTACATTAACCTTTTATGCTTTGCAATGGAAATGGTAATCAGCGCAATAGCACACATAGCTCCTATAATGATCCAAAACGCATTAGGGTTTTCTATTAACGGCATTCCAGAAGTTCTCATAGCAAATATTACCGCGATTAGGTTTAAAGGGAGCACTATAGAGCCAACAACTGTTAGATTTTTTACAGTTTCATTTTGTTTAGAAGTCAGTAATGAGTTGTTGGTGTCGCGAAGTTCTCTAAGTAGTTCTAGATTTGATCTTATTGTGGTATTTATTTTTAAATAATCCAAAATAATCATATCAATTCCAGAAGAAAATTCTTCCCCGAATATTTTTTTGCCTTGAGAACGCAGAGATTCAAGGATTTCATGATGCATATCAGTGATTTTTTTAAAATTCAGAAGTGTACGAGTGATTTCTGATATAGCCACAACCATTTCCTTCTCTTTACCTTTGAATATTTTTGAAGTGATATTTTCTGTAGTGTCTTCAATG
Organism: Patescibacteria group bacterium; assembly: GCA_013816135.1. GTDB lineage: Bacteria > Patescibacteriota > Minisyncoccia > Phycocordibacterales > DATDWN01 > C7867-006. Next base: position 9,319 of record JACDEV010000009.1, read on the forward strand.
TATTCTAGTTCATCAAAAAGTGCAGTATATAATTCTCGTAACACTCCCATAAATAACAAATGAGACTTTGAATGTTTTGAAGTGTCCTTACCTAGAATTTCGTTAACCTCTATCTTCTTACCAAATTTATGAAGGGCATCGATAGTGTCATATCGAGCAGTTATAAGAAATTCCTTTCCAATTACAAAATCCACTTCCTGATTGTTGTTGTTTTTTGAGTGAGTGTGCTTCCAAGCGGGAAAATGAAGTATTGTAAAGATATAGTTTTCATGGAATTCTAATCGAGGCTTAGGAGTTGAAGAAGTGAGTTCATTTGCAACAAATGGATGTATACCATACTTGTCCATAATTTCATGCATTTCTTCGGGAGTACCATCGACTACATCTATCCAAGTCTCTCCACTGTATTTGTAAGTGCTTATCATAATGTAAAGTATATCTGAATGTTAATTTGACCACAATGCATTTAACTGAGAGAATGTATCAAATGGATAATTTTTCTAAGTACCGTAATCAGATTTTGAGCAGTTTGCTCTTAGCTATCTGTGTATTTTTTGCAGGTTACTATTTTGGACATAATAATATTTCAGAGGCTGATAAAGTAGTGTCTGTTATAAATAAAACAGATCCAGCAGGGACTAATGTAGATTTCCAGGCTTTTTGGAAAGCATGGAATGTTATTGACCAGAAGTATGTGCCTACAAACAGTACAACCACTGACAAGAAAGTTGATTCTCAAACTAGAGTCTATGGCGCTATTGAAGGAATGGTAAAGGCTCTAGGGGATCCTTACACTACTTTCTTTCCTCCAGTAGAAGCAAAAACCTTTAATGAAGAAATAAGTGGAAACTTTGAAGGAGTCGGTATGGAGGTTGGAGTCAAAGATAAAATTCTTACGGTTATAGCTCCACTTAAAGGAACACCAGCATATAGAGCGGGAATAAAAACAGGAGATAAGATTGTAAAGATAGATGAAACATTTACAGAAAAACTAAGTACAGAAGAAGCAATAAAAATAATTAGAGGAAAGAAGGGAACAGCTGTAAAATTCCTAATAGTTCGAGAAGGCGTTAAAGATCCATTCGAGATCACAGTTCTTAGAGATGTAATAAATATGCCGACAGTTGATACTGAAACAAAAGGAGATGTATTTGTCATAAGGCTTTACAGCTTCTCAGCTATTTCACCAAATCTTTTCAGAGATGCTCTACGTCAATTCGTACAATCCGGCAAAAACAAGTTAATTATCGACTTACGAGGTAATCCCGGTGGATATCTTGAAGCTGCTATAGATATGGCCTCATGGTTTCTTCCAGCAGGTAAGGTAGTCGTCCAAGAAGATTTCAGAAACGCTCAAGACGCTCAAATATACAGAAGCAAGGGTTACAATATTTTTAACAACAAGTTAAAGTTAGTCATTCTGATTGACGGTGGTTCAGCTAGCGCTTCCGAAATTCTTGCAGGAGCATTGCATGAGCAAGGAGTAGCCACACTTGTAGGAACACAATCTTTCGGTAAAGGATCTGTTCAAGAGTTAGTTGATATTACTTCTGATACATCGTTAAAAGTAACAATTGCAAAATGGCTAACTCCAAATGGAACATCTATCTCTCACGGAGGCCTTACTCCTGATGTGGTTGTTAAATTAGATGAGGCTGAGTTTAAGAAAGGTAATGACACTCAAATGGCGAAAGCATTAGAAATTCTTTCAAAATAGTTTCGTCGAATATATATTTTTTAGACACGTATAAATCGCTGGTGCGATTTTACTATGCTCGGATATCAAGAAAACAATCTCCTAACTACTTAGCCCTTTCGCAAACTCGCTTCGCTCAAACAGTGCTTCGGTCTTTAAGTAGTTTGATTGTTGTTTTCTAATATCCTTTGCAATGTCTCAAAAATACATACTCGACTCCAAATGGGGTTGTGGTAATATGTTCGTATGAAAGTAATTTTACTAAAAGACATTGCCAAAGTTGGGAAAAAATACGATGTAAAAGACGTTGCAGACGGTTATGCATTAAACATGCTTATCCCAAGAGGGTATGCAAAAGTTGCAACTGAACAATCACTTCGAAGCTTAGACATGTTGAAGCAAAATGATCTAACAGATAAGAAGATTCAAACTGAACTTTTGATTAAGAATCTAGAAACTATAAAAAATCTCAAGATAACTTTAAAAGAAAAAGCAAATGACAAAGGAGTATTGTTTGCCGGCGTAACAAAAGAAACGTTGGTTAATGAGATAATGAAGGAAACAAGACTGAATATTGATCCAAGTTCGATTATGATGAACAAACCTTTGAAAGAAGTAGGGGAGCATAAAGTAACTGTAGAAGCTTTAGGAAAGCAGACACAATTTACAGTAAATATTGAATCAAAATAAGAAACAAAAAACCTCCATCTGGAGGTTTTTTTGTTAGGCGACTACGTGAACGATTTTTTTAATGGAAGACTTATTGTCAAAGTGCATCTTGCGCTTTGTTCCGAACTTTATAGTTCCAGCAATTAATGCAAATAGAGTGTGATCTTTACCCATTCCTACATTTTTTCCAGGCAAAACATCAGTACCTCTCTGTCGAATAATCACAGATCCTGGCTGTGCTTTATCTCCTTCAGTTATTTTAACTCCAAGATACTTAGGATTTGAATCTCGGCCGTTTTTTGTTGTTCCAGCGGACTTTTTATGTGCCATGAATGTGGTAAAATATTAACCAAATGAGTATAAAGGATTTGGGAGAAAAAATCAAGCCGTTTTACATACTACTGTTAATTTTGGTAATTGCGTCTATTTTCTTTGGCCTAGGCCGTCTTTCTGTTGTTTTAGAACGTAAAAGTCCTATCAAAATCTCATATCCAAATAGCTTAGGGACAGCTACAGTGGAACAGGCAATTGAATCTACTTCTGCTTCAGATAATACAGAACTCAGCACTCTGAGGCCACAATCAGGTGGGGTAATCGGATCAAAAAGTGGTAAAAAGTACTATTATCCATGGTGCGGTACAGTTAAACGGATCAAGCCTCAAAATCAAGTAAAATTTGAATCTGTTGAAGCTGCAAAGGCCGCAGGATATAAACCAGCAGGAAACTGTAAGGGATTGAAATAATACCTTGATATTTAAGGGTTTTTGCTCTAAGGTAGTAATAAGTTTGAGTTATTATATTTTTTATGGATGAATACCAAATTATTCTTTTTTATAACTATACTCACGTCGAAGATCCAGAAGAACTTCGGCATTTTCAGCATGCACTATGTAAACGATTAGATTTAAAAGGAAGAGTTATTGTCGCTAAGGAAGGTATAAACGCAACTCTTGAAGGTAAAACAGAAAACATAAATGCTTATTTAGAAGAATACTTGGCAGACTCTAGATTTTCCAATACTCATATAAAGAAAAGTAAAGGAATTGGGGATGCTTTTCCAAAGCTTTCAGTAAGGAATCGCAAAGAAATTGTATCTCTGAACCTCGAGGAAGATTTCAGTCCAACAGAGGTGACTGGTAAGAAACTTAAACCAGAAGAATTGAAACAATGGTTTGAATCAGGCAAGGATTTTCATATTGTAGACATGAGAAATGATTATGAATATAAAGTGGGGAGATTCAAGGATTCTATTATGCCAAAACTTGAGAATTTTCGTGATGTACCAAGGGTACTAGGAGAATTAGAAAATCTTAAAAACAAGCCAGTACTGACAGTGTGTACAGGTGGGGTTCGATGTGAGAAAGCCTCAGGCTTTCTAAAGAAGAATGGTTTTAATGACGTGTATCAACTTGATGGAGGAATTGTAAGTTATATGGAGAAATTTCCCGGTGAAGAATTTCAGGGTTCTTTGTACGTATTCGACAAAAGAATAACTATGAGCTTTGATCCGGAAGATAAACATGTGGTAGTAGGAAACTGTGATATATGCAACGTTTCTTCCGAAAGATACGTTAATTGTAAAAATCCGAGATGCAATAAGCATTTTATTTGTTGCAGAGAATGTTCTGAAGAAGATGGAAAATCCACTTGTAGTATGGAGTGTAAATTGATTATGAATACAGCTGAATTAGTTTCAGCTAAATAGAATGAAAAAATTGAATTATTATGGCCCTTTGTTTTTACAGAAAGTCGGCTACTTAGTATTTTTATTTTTATATAAAGTTTTTCTAAATATTGAGATCAAAGGTAAGGAAAATCTAAAAGATCTTAAAGGACCAATAATAATAGCTCCAAATCATACGAGCGAACTTGACGTGACAGCTATGCCTCTACTTTTTCCATTTTTCTCTTCGCTTTATCCGATATATTTTGTTGCAAATTCCAGAGCCAAGTTTATGGGTTTTGGATGGCGGAAATATGTGTATGGCGAAGCTTTTTTCAATATGCTTGGTGGATATTCTACGAATTCAGGACATAGAGATTATGTAGTATCTCTTGAAGATCATATAAAATTACTTTCCAATAAACATACTATTTGTATTTTCCCAGAAGGAAGAAGGACATTGGATGGTAATTTGGGTCCTGCACGAGGTGGAATGGGTTATATGGCATTCACATCAAGGGCTACAGTTGTTCCTGTAGCGATCGATACATTTTTCAATATTTCACCATGGGATCTTTTTATGAGAAAAAGGAAAGTAGTAATAACTGTTCTCAAACCAGTCACAACAGAAGAAATTTTTCAGACCAATAATCCTGAAGTTGTTGATTTCCAGCATGCTTCCGAAATGATATTAGAAAGGATTTCATCTGTGTTACAATAGAAATAATAATTTATAAAAATATGGCAGTTATTTCTGGGTTACTATTTGATCTTTGGTATATTTTCAAAGGCAAATATATTAAAACTGGCAAAGAAAAAAAATACAAATTTGCCTTCATTGTTCATTCAAGGAATTATTTGGATATTTACAGAAAATTTCCATTAGCTAGGAAACTCCCTAAGGATATCGTGCTTTTTTTTATGAAACATCTTTGGCCAATCACTTTATCCAAGGTGACTGGTGTAATATCCAGTGAAACAAAAAAGGAAGTTCCTGGTTTTGTATTAGGTATTACAATGCCTGCTGACCTTATGCTTTTGGATAGGCCTTATGCATTAAAAAAAATAAGACAGGCGCTTTATTTGGCGAAAGGACAAGGAGTGACCATCATTGGACTAGGAGGTCTAACTTCATCACTCTCAAAAGGAGGATTAGATCTTTTGGATATACCTATAAATATAACAACAGGTCATGCATATACTGCATATAATATAGTTCAGAATTTACTAAAACTAACAAATATTTTTGAGGTTCCAAAGGAATCGATAAGTGTTACTGTTGTAGGTGCTGCGGGATCCATTGGCTCAATGTCGAGTATGCTTATTGCTCGAGAAAGTTATCATTCATTAACGCTCATAGACACAAAAAGAAAACAGGATAAGGTCAAAGAACTATCTGAAGAGATAAAAAAAATAAACTCAAAAATAGTGATAAAAATTTCGGATAAGATTTCTGATATATTAGATTGCGATTTTGTAATTACAGCTACAAACACCGCTGAAGCATTAGTGACTCCTGATCATGTATCGGATGGAATGGTAATAATTGACGATGCACAACCTTCTGATATCCATCCTGATGTTTTGAAGATGGAGAATGTACTGGTCATCGAGGCGGGAGTCGTTCATACCCCAAATATTAACAGTAACTTTAATTATGGGTTGAAAAGTCGAACTGATAATTTTTGTTGTATGGCGGAGCTTTTGGTCCTCGCAAGCTACGGTTGGAATGAACATTATGTCATCAACAAAGCAACTTTAGAAAACATTGATCATATATCTGAAATGGGAAAAGCACTCGATTTCAGAGTTGCATCATTCCAAAACTTCCAAGAATCCATTACAAATGATAAGATTGAGAAAGTAAAAAAAGTCTTTTGCAATAAACATGGAATTTCATTTTGATGCCATCAATATCATAATATTGGTCGTCACAGTACTTAACTTATCTCTTGGTATCATTGTTTTTCTGACTAAAAGACAAAGCCGGGTCAATCAATCTTTTTTTGTATTCTTAATAGCGGCAACAGGATGGTGTATCTCAATGTTTCTGTTTAGAAGTCTTGCTAATACGAATATCGCTCTATTGCTAGCGCGAGTTTTATATATGAGCGCTGCTTTGATTCCTTTATCACTCATTTATTTTATTGAGGTCTTTCCAAAAGAAGAGAAAAATCTTCCTTATATACTTAATTTATTAATGCCCGTTCCTTTGCTTGTAGTTTTGGCCATTTCTTTTTTCCCATTACTTATCATTGGAGTTAATTATATTTCAGGTAAAGAACCAGTGATCTTGTTCAACCCTTCTTATCATACTGCTTATGCTATTTATATTGTTTCTTATTTTACGATCTGTTATGTTTTGCTTTTTGTTAAATATCTCCATTTTCAAAACGACGAAAAAAAACAGATATTGTATATTTTTGCAGGAACATTGATCGCGACATTGATTGGGGTTTCAACAAATTTGACAATGCCATATTTTGGAGATTTTCGTTTAAATTGGATGGGTCAAGTAGGTATTATTGCCATGATAGGTGCTATCTCTTATTCCATCATCAAGCACAGACTTTTCAATTTAAAGATAGTTGCTACACAATTCATTGTTTTTGTACTCTGCGTTTCACTTTTTATAAGGTTATTGTTGTCTTCGAATAGGTCAGATCTGCTTATAAATCTTATTTTCCTACTAATCATGATGATTATAGGCTGGTTCCTGGTTAAAAGTGTTATTGAAGAAGTTAATCAGCGAGAAAAAGCAGTTCATCTCGCAGAAGATCTCGATAAGTCGAACAGCATGTTAAAAGAAGCAAATCAAGGTCAAGCAAGCTTGATGCATTTTATGAATCATCAGATCAAGGGACGATTCGGAAATACCAAGAATATATTCGCAGAACTTCTGAGCGGGGATTATGGCACAATGCCGTCTGATACATTACCTCTTTTGGCAAAAGGTTTGGACGAAGCAAATATAGGTGTGAATTATGTGCAAGGAATACTTAAAGGTGCTAGTGCAGAAAGCGGGACTTTGCCATATGAGATGAAACAAATGGATTTTAGAAAACTTGTTGAAAGTGTAGTGCTCGGTCAAAAAGAATATGCCGAGAAAAAAGGCCTAGCATATATATCTGAAATTTTGCCAGGGGATTATTCTATTAATGGTGATGCACTTCAGCTCAGCGAGGCAGTAAGAAATCTTATCGATAACTCAGTGAATTACACTGAAAAAGGAAGTATTAAGATGAATCTATCTGTAAATAAAGACTGGATTGAGCTCATTGTAAAAGATACTGGGATTGGAATATCGGATCAGGATAAGTTAAGGCTTTTTACTTCTGGTGGAAGAGGAGTGGATTCCTTGAAGGTAAATGTTAATGCGACTGGCTTTGGATTGGTTTTTGTTAAAGGAGTCGTTGAGGCACACAAAGGGAAAGTTTGGGCAGAATCAGAAGGAGTGGGAAAAGGATCTACTTTTTATATAAATCTTCCCGTTCAGTCTTAAACGTGATAAATATAAAGTCTCTTTCCTAAATTTAAGTATTCATTATCCAGTTCAACAATCTCAACTGGTGTATGTTCTTCAGATTCAAAATCACAGGAAACCACTCTCACTTCTTTTTTTGTGTGATCTTGCATTATAGGAATAAGTTTTCTTAATAAGCCTGGATACAAGTAAGTAAAAAAATGTGTAGCCTCACTCATATCTGTTTCAAAAAAATTGGCACGCTTTATAGTAATATTCTGAAAATTTCTAGTTCGTAGTTTGGCCAAAAGATAAGGGAAAAAAGCTCTCTCAATACCCACGGCTTTTATTTGTGGATGAGTAAGTACTGCTTCAACAAGTACCTTTCCATTTCCACATCCTAAATCGTACAAAACACTGTTATGAGATAACTTAAGGCTAGCTACGATTTGTTCAAGAACTTCGTCAGGCACAGGTACAAATGGAGCATGAGTAGAAAAGGCCGCAATGATCTGCAAAGCCATAAAAATTATAAATAAAATCGAAAATAACAGACTGAGAAGGAGTAAAATTGTGTATAAGATCATGTATATAATATACATTAAATTATATTTTCCAACAATTATGCTAGTATCTGCTCATGGCACAAGAAAAAGCATGGGAAAATGAATATAGGAAATCTAAGCTTTTAACTAAAGATAATAAACCCCAATCTGATGTCGTTCGATATGTTCAGTATCTGATAAAGCAAGAAAAAATAGATTTAGAAAATTTAAATATATTGGATTTAGGCTCAGGAGCTGGAAGAAATAGTTTTTATTTTGCAGAAATGGGAAACAATGTGATTGGATTGGAAATATCCAAAACTGCAATAGAAATAGCCAAAAAATATTTTAATGAATTAATGTCAAGGACTGTCCTTGACATTAAATACGTAAAGCAGAGTATTGGAGAAAAGTTTCCAATTGATGATAATTCCATCGATATAGTCTTGGATGTTACATCTTCAAATTCTCTCACAGAAACAGAGAGAGAAGTGTATCTACAGGAAACTAAAAGAGTCTTAAAGCCCGAAGGACATTTTTTTGTAAAAGCATTATGCAAAGATGGGGATGATAATGCTAAACACTTATTGAAGGATTTTCCAGGTGTAGAGAAGGACACATATAAGATGCCCGGCTTAGAGGTCGTAGAGAGAGTATGGACAAAGGAAGACTTCGTAAGAACATATGAGCCATATTTTAATATATTAAAGTTAGAAAAAAAGACTAGTTATCCTCGTATGAATAACCGTAGTTACAAGAGAAACTTTTGGTTAGCATATTTACAAAATAAATAAACACACTTGACATTTTTGTCAAATTAAGTAGGATGTAATGATCATGAAAAACATGAAACACATCTCAAATATTGGTATGAAAGGCCGAAAGTGGCTTGCCTCTTTTGCTGTCTCTACATATACAACAAATAACCCTGTTTCTACAGGAAAATTACGCTGTATTTTGATTACTTAAACCTCTAACAGACTTTTAAACAATCGGAATGCCGCGGAATTCGCGGCATTTTTGTTCTTTGAAATATAAATTACATAGTTTACATGGAGGTGACAGATGGATTTCGAAGATGGTAAGAAAATTCCCAACACAGTACGAGAGTACCTAACAAGTGGCAAAGAATCCATTCGTATGCTCGCGTGGATCTGGAAACATCTCCAGAACGCCGAGCAGAAGTTTTGGATACGAAAAATGTCTGTTTTTCTCTTTCTGATGGTTGTGACCCAAACTCTTAATCCCTTTGCGGTTTCATACATCTTCAAAGGATTGGAAAAAAGAAATAGCTGGATTATTATCTGGGGGATATTAGGCTCGTTTACGCTCATATTTCTTCAGAAGTTATTCGATTACAAAAAAGCAATATATCGAGAAAGAGTTCTGAGCTTACTTCAAGAAAACATTGACTCGTACATTACGCGACAGCTTTTTGAGAAGTCTTTGGGACAACATGCACATCACAGCTCGATACTAAACGTAGGCAACATCGACAAAGGAAGATGGAAACTTCTAGAACTTCAGTCTCAAATGCTATACGATGGTTTTCAGGTGATAATCACTTTGGCACTTTCGTATACGTTGCTTTTTCTTATATCTCCCATCTCAGGATTGTTCATCACGTTTGCTGTAATCGCTAATATTGGATGGACATTTTTTCTCAATCACAAAGTTGTGATTGAGTGCACTTCGATCGAAAAACGATTCCGGAAATTGAATCGTTGGATTGTTGAGCTTTGGGAGAAAGTCGAACGAGTAAAAACTAGTGGCAAAACGAATCAGATGAAGCGAGAGATCACTGCTGAATTTAAAAGCATTTCGCAGGATGATGTACGTTTCTGGCACTGGTTCATCGGGCAGAATTACTACAGAGATGTCGTTACTATGACGACTCACACCGTTGTAGTTGCGTACGGTGCCTGGCAGGCATATCACGGTAAGATTCTCTATGGGGATCTCTACCCGATTTATGCATGGTCAGGAGCTGTCGTCATGAACATTTGGAATGTCAGCAGAATCGAACATATGATCAACTGGAATATGCCATCGATCAAGTCCAAACTTGATGCTTTGGTAATACCTCCAGAGGCAACAGACTCTAACGATGCGATTGAAATTTCAAAAGACGAGTCGATTGTGCTGGATTTTCGAAATGTTTCCTATCTATATCCGGAAAAGTCTGGTGATGAAGGGAAAGATGAAGTACCACATGCTCTTCGTCATGTAACTTTTTCAGTCGGACTAGGTGAAAAAGTTGCAATTATAGGAAAATCTGGTGCTGGAAAATCCACTTTGATGAAACTAGCCTTGCGTTCGATGGATCCCACAAATGGAGAAGTCTATGTAAATGGTCTAGATCTTCGAAATGTGAAATACGATTCCTGGATGCGAGCAATCGGTTACATTCCTCAGAAACCTCAAGTTTTCGATGGTACCATACGTTACAACATGATGTATGGTGTTGATGAAGATTTGGCAAAGGAAATCACAGACGAAGCGATCTGGGAACTTATGGGAGAACTTCAGATTGATTTCGGCAAACGTCTGCGAAATGGTCTCTATACCCAAGTTGGACATAACGGCATCGAATTGTCTGGAGGTCAGGCTCAGCGACTGATTATAGGAGCTGCTGCCATCAAAAGTCCGCGGATAATGCTTATCGATGAAGCAACATCCTCACTTGATCCAACAACCGAGCGAAAAGTTCAGGCAGGATTAGCAAAACTACTTACGAAAGATGTTTCGGCAGTGGTTATAGCTCATCGACTTTCAACAGTAAGACATCTCTGTACAAAATTCGTAGTACTGAAAAGTACTGACGACCTAAAGGAGGAAGATTCCCAAGTGGAAGCATGCGCCAGTTCCTTCGAAGAACTCTACGAGATATCACCAACATTCCGAATGCTCTGGGATGATCAGGAGATAAAACTCGAAGAAAGAATTGTCGCAAACATGTAAATTTGTATTTTTAAATCCCGTTGCTGTAAAGCAACGGGATTTTCTTTTGATTGAAAGGTTGTTACAATGTATTTACTATGAAAAAAACCTTACTTTCAGGAGTTAAACCCACTGGACGACCGCATATTGGTAACTATTTCGGGGCAATGAAGCAATTTGTGGATTTGCAGGACGAATATCAGGCAATGTATATGATTGCTGACTATCATGCGCTAAACTTTATTCAAAATAGAGAAGAGTTAAATAAAGGAATAATTGATCTTACTTTGGATTATCTAGCAATTGGATTGGATCCACAAAAATCTGTAATTTTCAAGCAATCAGATGTTTCCGAACACACTGAGTTGTGTTGGGTATTTGATGCAATAACCACAATGCCTTATCTAATGCGTGCTCACGCTTACAAAGACGCAGAAGCCAAGAATAAAGAGATAAGTGTTGGAGCTTTCAATTATCCAATGCTAATGGCCGCGGATATATTACTTTATGATGTCGACCTTGTGCCAGTTGGTCAAGATCAAAAACAGCATGTGGAGTATGCAAGAGATACAGCACAAAAATTTAATCACACGTTTCAAAAAGAAGTATTTAAATTACCTGATGTAAAGATAATTTCAGAAGTTGCAGTGGTGCCTGGAATAGATGGCCAGAAAATGAGTAAAAGTTATGGAAATACTATTCCACTTTTTGCAGAAGATGTAGAAATAGAAAAAGCAGTCATGTCTATCGTGACTGACTCATCAGGGGATAGACCTGAAAATGTATATGCGATTCATAGACTATTGAAAAGTGAAGAAGAACTAAATACTTTGTATGAAGAAAACAAAGGAAAGTATAAGATCTTGAAAGAAGCTCTCGTGGCGGACATGAAGGCATTTATAACTCCACTTCGAGAAAAGAGAGCTCAACTAGCAAATGATACGGATTATGTAATGGATGTACTTAAAGAAGGAGGAAAACGAGCAAAAATGAAAGCAGAAAGAAAAATGGATTCAGTAAGAGAAGCAATTGGAGTTAAGCTCTACTAAAATGAGTAATTTTGAATCTCAAGAGTCAATTGAAAAACCAAAGTTTCTTTATCATGGTTCGCCTAATGGAGATATAGAGGAGTTTATTCCTAGAATAAGTATGGGTAGTGGTGAGAAATACGGACCCTTAGTGTATGCATCGGATGATATAGTAGTTGCTTCTGTACTTACAGCAAGACCAGGGAAAACATGGGGTTCTGGGTTTCATAATGGCAAACATTTCGCTTGGATTCCTATGACAAGGGAGGAATTTAAAAAAGTAGATAAAGGTGGATGGATATATAAGTTTGATAGTCAAAATTTTTCCAGTGAAGAAGGCCGTGGTATGGGTGAAAAAGAATGGGCATCAAGTATCCCTGTAAAGCCTATTGAGAAAATTAGGATAGAATCATCTTTAGAAGAAATGATAAAGAATGGAGTTACTGTCTATTTCATTGATGATGAAGGGTATGAAGAAGTTAAAAATTTGGATAATAAAAAATAATATTACGAATGAAAAATTTTAAAGAATATTTTAAAAGTAAATAAATTGTGTTAATATGCCTAATATTATGAAACGAACTTATATAAAGGATTTGAGCCAATTTGTCGGTCAGGAAGTGGTTATAAATGGCTGGGTAGATGTCAGACGTGACCAAGGGAAGATGGTCTTTATGGATATGCGAGACATGTCTGGAAAAGTCCAGTGTGTAGTGCTTCCGAATCATGCAGAAGCTATTGAACAAGTTAAAGACGTAAGACTTGAATGGGCTTTGAAAGTAACTGGGTTGGTAAACAAGCGTCCTGAAAGAAATATAAAACAAGGTGTTCAGAATGGCGATATAGAAGTAGAGATTACAAAGGTAGAAGTTTTGGCTCAAGCTGCTCCGTTACCTTTTGATATGTCTATGGATGGTTACAATCTAGACTTGACTACTGAATTAGATAACAGAGCTCTGGTTTTAAGACAGCCAAAAGTTCAAGCTGTATTTAAAGTACAAGAAACAGTGATAGATTCTTTCCGTGAGTTCATGAAGAAAAATAATTTCTTTGAATTTCAGGCTCCGTCTATTACACCAGCTACAGCTGAAGGAGGAGCAGAAGTTTTTCAAATAGATTATTTTGATAAAAAAGCTTATCTAACACAGTCGCCACAGCTCTATAAGCAAATTGTCATGTCTGCTTTTGAAAGATGTTTTTCTGTAAACAAAGTTTTCAGAGCTGAACCATCTTCTACAACTCGACATCTTACCGAAATAGTTTCTCTTGATGCTGAAATGGCATTCATAGATTCATGGACCGATGTTCGAGATATGGCAGAGGAGACTGTACGATATATGCTTAAGCAAATTGAAGAAAAAAACTCTGAACATCTTAAGATTTTGAATGCGACTATTCCCGTTATGATAGATAAAACGCCAACAATTACATTAGCTGAGCTCCAGCAAAAGATTTTTGATAAATCAGGACGTGACGTTCGAGGAGAAAAAGATACTAATCCTCAAGACGAAAGAGAAATTTGCGAGATAATCAAGGAAGAAACAGGCTCAGATTTCGTTTTTGTATATGGTTATCCAACAAGAAAAAAACCTTTTTATGTTTTTCCAGATCCAGAAAATCCTGAATTCAATCAAGGAATGGATTTACTATGCAGAGGAGTTGAATGGTTGTCAGGAGGTAGAAGAGTAAATGAATATGAACAGCTCATGAAGCATGTTGAGACATGGGGAATGGACCCAAATAAAATAAAAATGTTTCTTCAGGCTTTCAAATATGCAGTTCCACCTGAAGGCGGATTTGCACTCGGAGCAGAACGTATAACTATGCAAGTACTAGGATTGAAAAATGTTCGTGAGGCCTCTATGTTTCCAAGAGACATGAACCGAATCGATGAGAAACTGAACAATGACGGATATTAAAAATCATACACTTATTATAACAATTACAATATGAGTGATTTAGAAAAACCATCTTTCGATTATGAAGATGAAAATGATTTATTTAATAAAAAGTTTGAACTAAAAAAACTTGAATCTCATGGGACTGTGGTTGAATATGTTGATTTAATACCAGATAACTCAGAATCAAACCCAGTTTTTTTAGCTCCTGGTTGGGCTGAAACACCAGAAACTTTTAAGGAAACCATAAAAACTATTTACAACTCTTGAAGAAGAATTGTATCTATAAAACATTCAAGTAAGAGAAGTAACTCATCTGATGATGGTCTAAGTTTAGAGATTCAGAAATCTGAAGCAATAACTGATGTAATAAATAAGATAGGGATAGAAAAAGTATTGGGGGTAGGTCATTCGGAAGGTTGCATCAATCTTTTGCTCGCAGTTGAAAAAAATCCGGAAATATTTTCTAATATTATTTTGGTTGCTCCGGCAGGGTTGACTGGTCCAGATGGTTTTTTCTATATAATAGGCAGATTTCTTAAGAGTATCAAAGAATCAGATGAGAAAAATCTATATTATAATGAAAAAAGTCAAAGGGTAATCACAACAATAAAAGAGACAAGTAAGTATCTAGTAAAAAATCCAACTAAGTCTTTTGGGGAAGTTTATGAAATATCTCAGAGTGATACTGTGGAATTATTAAAAAAGATACATGACATGGGCGTAGGAATAAGTATTATTCACGGCACTGAAGACGGTGTTTTTTCAATGGAAAAAATGCAAAATATAGTTAGCGCTGGGATAGTAGACGGTTTTTATTCAGTATCAGGTGATCACAATGAAATTTTTGTTTCTCCCGACAAATATGCCAAGTTAACAATTAAGGCTGGTGAAGATTTAGAAAAAAGAAAGAAAGATGAATACAAAAAAGTCTAAAAGAATTGGTTTTGATTTGGATGATGTTTTGCTAAATTTTAATGAGGCACTACTGGATCACGCAAATAAAAAATACGATAAAAATGTTGAAAAAAAAGACATAAAAACATTTCTGTTCCTTGAGGAAAACTTCGGAATTCCTACAGTAGATGCTATCAGCATGCTGGACAATTTCTTTTTCCATGATGATCATTTGAATGTTCTACCAGTGGAGGGAGCACAAGAGGTAGTTAAGAAATTAAGTGAGTATAACGAGCTGTTCATTATAACTGCAAAACCTGATGCATTAGAAGAAGTTACAAAGAAATGGTTAGAAAAGTATTTCACAGGTTTATTTGAAAATGTTCACTTTGCCAATCATTTTTTATCTGTTGATAAAAGAAGAAAAAAGTCAGAAATTTGTCTTGAATTGCAACTTGATTATTTTATTGATGACTCTATAGATTATGCGACTGATGTTGCAAGTGTCGGCATTCCAGTACTACTTCTAGATACACCCTGGAATCAGACAGATAAATTACCTGAAAATATTACAAGAGTCTATTCATGGACTGATATAGAAAAAAAATTGTTGTAAGGATAAAACTTATCGATATTATTGTTAACTTAAAGGCAGTCCGATAGGACTGACTTTTGAAATTGCTAGTGTACTCTGCTGTTTTCGTATACCTTATCAAGATCATGCAAGAGCTTAATCTGCTCATCTTCAGTTGAATCCGTGTTTGACAAAGCTTCCTCCAGTTCTGATCGGTAATACCCCTCAACATCCTTTATATTCAAACCTTTTTCGCTGAGAATTTTACTTAACTCTCGCATCATATCTAGGACAAGTTCTGTTCTTCGATCATCAGTCATAACGACAACTCCTTAGTGTTCTTTTTATTATTTAACATTTTATATAGACTTAAGCAAATCCATTAATTATTTTTTGTATGTGATTATTTTTGCTATAATCAATAAATGGATTCAGATTTTCAAGTCAAAACTCACATATTTGAAGGACCGTTGGATACTTTACTTTCTCTTATTGAGAAGCGTAAGCTTTTTATAAATGATATTTCACTTGCTCAAGTTGCAGATGACTACATCGCATACATTAGAGGACTTGAGAATTTTCCTATTGCAGACTCAGCTCACTTCATCCTTATTGCCTCCACATTAGTTCTGATTAAATCAAAATCTCTGTTGCCTACGCTTACGCTAACAGAGGAGGAAGAGCACAGTATCGAGGATTTGGAAGCTAGATTAAGGGAATATCAAAAATACAAAGCTTTGGCACTTCATTTGAAAGAAAGGTTTGGAATTCATACAGAATATTTCAGACTACCTTCAAAGGAAAAGAAGGTAGTCTTTACTCCAGATAGCAACATTTCTATTCAAAGAATCGAAGAAACAATCACAGCAGTTATACTTCAGATACCTAAAAAAGAAATTGTTCCGAAGGCAGTGGTAAAACAAATAGTAAGTCTCGAGGAAACGATTGAAAACCTTACAAAGAGAATAACTGAAAGCATGAAGATGAGTTTCAAAGATTTTGCTGGAATAGGCAAAGCCGAGAAAGTAAATGTGATAGTAAGTTTCTTGGCTATGCTAGAATTAGTGAAGCAAGGAATAATTCATGTAAGACAAGATAGGGAATTCCATGATATTGAAATGGAAACTCATACTATAACCACTCCTAGATACTAATTTACTATGTCGAGTTTAATTTCGTTCATTATAATAATTTGCTTAGCTATTGTTGGTGTATCTGCTGATTATTTTATAAAGCTTTCTGGAAATAGCGAAAAATACATAATTATATCTTACTTTTTTATTGGAATGGTTATTTATGCTCTGACTGCTTTTGGTTGGTTTTATGTAATGAAGAATACAAGACTTAGTGTGTTAGGTATTATTTATTCAGTTAGCACAAGCGTTTTATTGTTGATGATAGGAGTTATCTTTTTTAAAGAACAGCTAACCGTGTATAATGTGATTGGTGTAGTTTTAGGAATTATTTCTATTATTTTTCTGTTTAAATTTTCTTAACATGTCTGATAAAACTTCCATATCAAATTCAATAGAAGCAATACTTTTTTACCTTGCAGAACCAGTAAAGATAAGTTTTTTGGCTAAAACGTTAGAAGTTTCCGATGAAGAGATAACTTCATCAATTCAAGAACTGAAAGGTAGTCTTTCAACACGAGGATTGAGACTGGTTGAAAATGAAAATGAAATCTTTCTAGTGACAGCTCCTGAGTTCTCACTTCTTATTGAAAAAATGATAAAAGAAGAAAGAGAGCGTGATCTTGGAAGGGCAGGAATAGAAACACTATCTATAATTGCTTACAAAGGTCCAGTTTCGCGAAAAGAAATTGATTATATTCGTGGAGTAAACTCTCAATATGCTTTACGTAATCTATTACTCCGAGGCTTGGTAGAAAAAAAGAGCAACGCGAATGATGAACGCATGCTAGTTTACAGTATTACCGGAGACACTTTGAGATTTTTGGGACTTAGTAATGTATCTGAATTACCAGAATACATTGAAACAAATAGGAAACTAGAAGTAACGGAAGAAATAGAAGAAAAAGAATCAGATGAACATTCAGAATAACGAGGAATCAGAGAAAATATCAAAAAAGTTACTTATTTTTGACGGAATAATGGTCGTTGTTCTTTTGATTATGGTTTTTGCTGTGTATGGATCTTTGCATCCAAACTTAAAGGTTGAGATCAACAAAAATAATAAAGCTATATCGCAATCAAATCCTTTTAGTAAATTATTATTGAAATCTAAAGCTGTTTATGTGTTAGATGTAAAAACAAATAAAGTAATGTTTCAGCTCAATAGCTCAACTCCACTTCCATTGGCGTCTATAACAAAATTGATGATGGCATATACTGCTGCAGATCTAGTTTCAGTAAATTCTAAGATAACAGTGCAAAAGGAATTTCTTGAAGAAGAAGGTGATACTGGTCTATTAGCAGATGAAACTTGGAAACTCCAGGATCTTTTAGATTTTTCTTTACTTGTTTCTTCAAATGATGGTGCTAGGACGATAGCTTCTGTTGTTGGAGCATTAAGTTTGCATACAGATAACTATGATCTAGGGCGTAAAGATTTTATTACAAAAATGAATAACAATGCTCAAAAAATGGGATTGAAGCAGACTTATTTCCTAAACGAAAGTGGGTTAGATGAGAACGGTACTAGTGGGGGATATGGTTCAGCTGAAGATATTGCCAACCTGATGAGTTATATATTAGAAAACAAACCAAAATTACTAGAAGCCACTAAGTATCATATTTCTAGCATAAATTCTCTTATTCAAACTCATGTTGCAGAAAATACCAATACTGGAATGGAAAATATCCCTGGACTTTTGGCTTCCAAAACTGGATACACTGATCTCGCTGGCGGAAATCTCGCTATTGCATTTGATGCTTCTATCGGTAGACCTATTATTGTAGTTGTTCTTGGCTCAACTATTGATGGTCGCTTTGATGATGTTTATAAACTGGTTAAAGCTAGTTTGGAATATATTTACAAAAATTGAAAAAGAGTACCGCGGCGGTACTCTTTTTCTCGCGTCTAGTCGAGTCGGATTGTCGAACCTTTCAGCACTCCGGAACAGACCGTTCCAGTGACTGTTTTTCCGGTTGGTCCTTTGGCTCGGAAACCGGTGTGGAAAGCATCATCTTCTGAACAGGAGAAGGCCTTGTAGCCTGTCCAGGTGATGTCGGTGTATCCAGCGCCTGTCAGAGCACGCTTTGCGTCTGATTCAGATGTGCATGCCGACGACCCTAACACCAGAGCGAGCGTGAGAATGAAAAGAGCAATTCTGAATTTCATCAGTCCTCCAATATGGTTTATTAGTATTATACATTATTATAATATAAAGTCAAATAATTATTTTACCTATATTCTTGGACACTTTTTAGACTTTTAGTTATACTCAATAAATGTGCGGAATAGCTGGCTTAATTGACCCTAAAATATCAAATAAAGAGAAGGTGATTGGAGATATGGTGTCTGCAATTGTTCATCGAGGACCGGATAACGATGGTTTTTATGTTGATGGAAATGTGGGACTTGGTATGAGACGCTTATCTATAATTGACTTAGCTACTGGAGAACAGCCTATTACCTCCAAAGATGGAACCTTACTTATATTTTTCAATGGGGAAATATACAATTTTAAAGAGTTACGAGAAGATCTAGTTGTCCGAGGTTATGCTTTTAAAACTCACTCTGATACGGAGGTAATTTTGCATATGTATGAGGAGTACGGGGAAAAAATGCTTACAAAGCTAAGGGGAATGTTTACCTTCTGCATTTATCACACTATCGATAAAAAAATATTTATTGCCAGAGATTTTTTTGGAATAAAACCATTATACTATCTTTTACAAGGTGAGAAAATTGTTGGATTTTCATCGGAAATTAAAAGTTTTTTGCAATTTCCCGGATTTAAAAAAGAGATAAATGACAATGCAGTCTACAACTATTTGTCTTTTCAATATAACCCCCTTATAGAAACTTTTTTTAAAAATGTATTCAAACTTCCTCCTGGACACTTCCTTTCAATTGATTTAAATAACAATCGAACTGAGATAAAAAAATACTGGTCATTTGATTTTTCTCCTGAAGAAAGACTTTCTGAAGATAAGACTAGAGAGAAAATATATGAAACTATGAAGGACTCTGTCGAGCACCATATGATTGCAGATGTTCCAGTCGGAGCATTTCTTTCAGGTGGAATTGATAGCAGCATCATCACTACTTTGATGCAAAAAATAAGAGGGGAGAGAAAAATAAAAACTTTTACAGTTGGATTTAGCACTTTAACAGAAGGGAATGAAGCAAAAGAAACTTCTAATTTTCTTGGCACAGATCACACGGAAATAAAAATAGGCCCAGAGGAGTATTTCAAAGTATTACCGAAAGCAGTTTACCATTTCGATGAACCAGTTGCAGATCCTTCAGCTATTGGATTGTATTTTGTTGCAAGAGAAGCAAGAAAGCATGTCAAAGTAGTTTTGTCAGGTGAAGGAGCAGATGAGCTTTTTGGTGGTTATAATATTTATCTTGCACCAATTGCAAGAGAAAAAATGATTTGGTTACCCAAATCTTTTATAAGTTTATTTATCAACCTACCGTTTTCTTTTTTTGGAAAGAATTATTTAAAAAGAGTTAGTATGAGATTAGAAGATTGGTACATTGGTAACGCCTCTATTTTTAATAAAAAAGAAGTAGATCTTCTGTGGAAAGATAGGAGAAAAAATGAAGTCAAAACACTTTCATTGGACTCTCTTTACAAACAAGCTTCTGCTTTAAACGATTCCGAAAAAATGCAGTATATAGATATTAATACTTGGCTAGTAGGGGATATCTTAGCAAAAGCCGACAAGATGACTATGGCTAATTCCTTGGAATTACGTGTGCCATTTTTGGATATTGAAGTAGCTAAGCTAGCCAGAACACTTCCTGCAAAATTCAAATGGAAAAATGGAGTAACAAAATATTTATTGAGAGAAGCTTTTCAAAAAATTATTCCAGAAAACACACGAAATAGAAAAAAACTAGGTTTTCCTACTCCAATAAGAGATTGGTTTACCAAGGATAGAACAGATGTTTACGATACGATTTTGGATAACGAATATATAAATACCCACCTCAATACAAAAAATATTAGAAATTTAATTGATGAGCATATAGCAAAAAAAGTCGATAATTCCAGAAAAATTTACCTCTTACTTATGTTGGCAATATGGTATGATGTTTTTATAAAGCAAAAAGTATGAATATAGATATACTCAAGGTAGTTGTTCCAACACTTTTTACGTTTCTTTTGGCGATATTTATAACTCCATTTTTGACACATTATTTGTTCAAATATGAGATGTGGAAAAAGCGGCCAAGACACGATGATTCTATCGGCGGTTTAGAAGAGATCTCACCTGAATTTAAAAGAATTCAAAGCAATACAGGAGAAATGAAAACACCACGACCTGGTGGAATTGTAGTGTGGCTGTCATTTCTTTTGTCTGTAGTTATATTTTTTGTGCTTTCTAGGTTCTTAACTTCTAATGGAATGATAAAATATAACTTTTTAAGCCGTAATCAAACTTGGCTACCTTTTTTCAGCTTGATGGCTGGATCAATTGTAGGATTAATTGATGATCTTTTAACTATTAACTCAAAAAAAGGAATTTTTGCTAATGGGTTCCCTAGAAAATGGATGATAGCAATAGTTTCGCTCATTGGCCTTATTTCAGGCCTGTGGTTTTATTACAAACTTGATGTTTCTTCAATTCATATTCCATTTGGTGGGACACTTGAGCTTGGATGGCTCATTGTGCCTTTCTTTTTACTTGTATTTTTAGCTACATTCTCATCAGGAGTGATTGATGGAATAGACGGACTGGCAGCAGGAGTAATGGGGGCTATATTTGTTGCGTTTGGAGCTATAGCTTTCTTTCAAAATCAGATAGATATCGCTACTTTTTGCGCAGCACTTGCGGGAGCCCTCCTTGCATTCCTTTGGTTTAATATTCCGCCCGCTAGGTTTTATCTAGGAGAAACAGGAATGCTGGGTTTGGTATTCACACTACCCATTATCGCTTTTTTGACCAATCAAATATTACTACTTCCTGTTATTGCTTTTATATTAGTAATTACTTCTCTATCGTCCTTTATACAAATTTTTTCAAAAAAATTAAGAGGTCCAATAAAAGGAAAAGTTTTTCGTGTTGCTCCACTTCATCATCATTTTGAAGCAATAGGCTGGTCTAGAGAGAAGATCGTAATGCGATATTGGGTTATCAGTATTGTTTTCGCAATGGTTGGGGTGATCCTTGCAATGATAAGTTAAAGTGAGAAAGGGCGACGTTCTAAAGAACGCCGCCCTTATCTAGATTTAGTTCTGTACCTTCATGAACTTCGTGGTGTTGTACAGTCTCGGTGAGCCGTCGAAGTTTTTCTGGGGTGGACCATCGAGATCTCTACCCAGAATTGCCCCTCCGTGCACTTCGTCTAAAGCCTGCACAACAACATCCAGAATCAAACGTCCGAGCCCGATCTGAACGACTTGCTGAAGTCGATCGCCGCGCGCAACGGTCTCACCTGTGATTGTTTGCATTAACTTAGAACCTCCTGAAATATCTTACCATATTTATAATAAATAGCAAGTCTTATCCACAGGGTGATAAGTAAGACAAATGCTATAATTTGATTGCTATATTATGAAAAAACTGAAAGTAGACATACCTTTTTTGATATCAATTTTGATCCTAATAGTGGCGGGCTATCTTATTTTTGCATCAGCTTCGCTAGGGCTTCTTTCAAAGCAAGGTGCTAAATACGCTAACGTCGCTTTCAATCAAACTTTTTTTGGTTTATTTCTAGGTTCATTAGCTTGTCTTATTACTTCTCAAATAGACTATAAGATATACAGGAAATATTCTTTTTATATTTATGTTGCTTCATGTATCGCTACGCTTCTAGTTTTTGTTCCTCATATTGGTTTTGCTCATGGCGGTGCACATAGATGGATTAGTTTAGGTCCGATATCATTTCAACCTTCAGAATTTCTTAAGATAGGCTTTATTTTATTTTTTTCTGCTTGGCTTGCTAAGGCAAAAGATAAAGCTGCTACATTTAAGCAAGGTTTTCTTCCATTTATTATTCTTTGTGCCATAACCGGAGCAATCCTACTTGCACAGCCAGATACTGATACTTATCTCATAATAGTTTTTTCTGGCATTGCAATATTTATTGCTGGTGGAGGAAGATGGAAGTATATGTTTATTTTGGGAATATGCGGAATCATGGGACTTGCAGTTATTGCTTATTCAAGGCCATATGTGATGAGTCGTATAACAACATTCATGCATCCTGATCAGAACGCTTTAGGAAGTGGATATCAGATACAACAGTCGCTTATTGCTGTTGGTTCCGGAGGAATGTTTGGTAGGGGATTCGGGCAAAGTATCCAGAAGTTTAATGTTCTACCAGAACCGATAGGGGATTCAATTTTTGCTGTAGCTTCAGAAGAATTTGGTTTTGTTGGAGCAGTAGGAATAATAATGTTATTTATATTTTTCTCCTTTAGGGGATTGAAGATTGCAGGTAAGGTAGGGGATCCATTTGGTAGACTAATAGTAGTCGGAATTGTTATACTTATCATATCCCAAGCCTTTGTAAATATAGCGGCGATGGTTGGTGTTTTACCCTTATCTGGCATCACTCTACCTTTTATAAGTCATGGAGGGACTGCGCTATTTATGACTTTAGCGGAGGTTGGAATCATTCTGAATATTTCAAAGAATCAAAAAAAATCAACTGCTTAATATGAAAATACTACTTACTGGAGGCGGAACTGGCGGACACTTTTACCCAATAATTGCGGTTGCTGAAGAACTAAATCAAATATCCAAAGATAACAGACTACTTAAGCCTGAACTTTATTACATGTCCACGGAGCCTTATAACGAAGGTTTGCTTTTTGAGAACAATATGATGTTTGAAAAAATAAGTTCAGGAAAGATAAGACGAAAGGTTAGTTTCTCGAACGTCATTTTGAATTTTTTTGACATAGGCTTTATTGCTATTGGTATGGTTTCTGCAGTTTGGAGACTTTTTGTAATTTATCCTGATGTTGTTTTTGGTAAAGGTGGATATGCCAGCTTTCCAGCTATTTTTGCTGCAAGGATTCTGAGAATTCCTGTGGTCATTCACGAATCAGATAGCATTCCTGGAAAAGTAAATAATTGGGCAGGAAAGTTTGCACGTAAAATTGCTATATCATATCCGGATGCAGGAAAGTATTTTAATAAAGAAAAAACTGCATACACAGGAAATCCAATTAGAAAAGAAGTGGAAATTCCTCTTACTTCAGAAGCTCACGAGCTCTTAGGACTTAGTCCTGGAATTCCAACTATTTTAGTTCTTGGGGGGTCACAAGGAGCAAGGTTCATAAACGAGATAATCATTGATGCTCTTCCACATCTTATCTCAAAGTATCAAGTTGTTCATCAAACTGGGAAAAACAATATTAAGGTGATCGAAGAGACTCGTAATGTAATTCTTCAAGGTAACGAAAATAAAGATAGGTATAAAATGTTTGACTACCTAAATGTTTTAAATCTTCGTGCTGGAGCTGGTGTAGCTAATCTTATTATTTCAAGAGCGGGCTCTACAATATTCGAGATAGCTTGTTGGGGAAAGCCATCTATCATTATTCCGATTCCAGAACCTACTTCACATGATCAACGATCAAATGCATATGCTTATGCTAGATCTGGTGCTGCTATAGTTATTGAAGAAAAGAATCTATCTTCAGGAGTACTGCTTTCTGAAATAGATAGAATATTATCAAGTCCTCAGACATTAAAAAATATGTCTGATTCCGCAAAATCATTTGCAAGACCAGATTCCGCAAAACTTATTGCTCAGGAGATTCTTAGTATTGCCTTGGAACACGAAAAATAATGAAAACAAATAAAATCATTTCATCTGCGTTGTTGCGGTTCAATTTTGTTCACTCACCTTATACTTATAAGGCTCACTCACAAAACTTCCCGCGCCTAGCATCTAAAACGATTTAATTTATTTTAAAACTATGGATGACTCAAATAAAAAAGTAGTTACTCGTTTTGCTCCGTCTCCGACGGGTTTTATACATGTAGGTAATCTGAGAACAGGTTTATATGCCTGGCTACTTGCTAGAAAGTATAATGGAACTTTTATTTTACGAATTGAAGACACAGATAAAAAGCGTGAAGTTCTCGGTTCAATCGAACACATTAAGAAAGCAATGCTGTGGATTGGTATGAATTGGGATGAAGGTCCTGATGTGGGAGGTCCACATGCACCATATCTTCAGTCTGAGAGACTGGAATTATATAAATCTTACGCACAGACTTTGATTAACTCAGGTTTTGCATATGCAGATTCATCTAGTGCTGAAGAAATAGATACTTGGAAAAAAAATGCTGAATCAGAGAAAAAACCTTTTCTCTTTCGAGAGCACAGACCAGAGAATCCTCCTATGTGGGACGGAACATTGCCACTACGTTTTAAAGTTAAAGAACTAAAAAGATATTCTTGGACTGATGCTGTCAGGGGAGAACTATCTGCAGGCGAAGAAGCTTTAGATGATTTCATACTTATAAAAAGTGATGGCTTCCCTACATATAACTTTGCTCACATTGTTGATGATATAGAAATGGGAGTGACTCACGTAATGCGTGGTCAAGAATTCATTG
>JACDEV010000010.1 GCA_013816135.1 Patescibacteria group bacterium
GCAGAAACGTTCGTCGTCTCACAAGGACAGTTAGGCAGGTGATGCATGGCCGTCGTCAGTTCGTGATTTGAATTGTTCCCTTAAGTGGGGTAACGAACGCAACCCTCGTTGTCTGTTACAAGTTGTCAGGCGAGACTGCCCAGCTTTTTGTTCGGAAGAATAGAAAGTTCAACAAAAACAGAAACGAAGTTTGAAGATGGTTAGATCAAAAGATAGGTAGAAAGTAGAAGTATAGAGAGGAAGATCGGAAGATTCCGTTTCTGTCACTTTCTTATTCACTTGTGAATGAGAAGCTGGGAGGAAGGCGAGGATGACGCCAGGTCAGCATGTCCCTCTGATACCTTGGGCTACACACATAATACAATGGCGGTTACAACGGGTCGCGACAGGGAAACCTTGAGCCAATCCTAATAAAAACCGCCCCAGTTCAGATTGAGGGCTGAAACTCGACCTCATGAAGTTGGAATTGCTAGTAATCGCGGGTCAGCTATACCGCGGTGAATACGTTCTCAAGTCTTGTACTCGGGTCGCTATGCGATCGAGTATGTTAGTTGGTGCTCTGTACTAAAATATTAGTTCTGGATAGTCCAACCATTTCAATTCACAATGAAATGAAGCGAAATCCCAGTTCTTACTGCGCGAGTGGTTTGAGTGAAGGGGGAAAGTAGCAGTTTGTAGCTTGAATGCCAGTTATGGCGTAAAACGAAGGTCATCCTGCGAGTACATGGAGAAACCTATTGTGAAAAAAGTCGTTTTGCGTATCGTGGCGTCGAGATGGAAACAAAAGTATATTCGGTTACCGTAGGAGATCTTGCATAGTCTTTATTCACATTCTCGTTGGTAGATAACCTCGAGAAATGATAGAATAAAGTATGAAATGAGTAATTATTTCAAACATTATGCAAGAAGTCAGCAGCGTTCGTAGTACCAAAAAAGTAGATCGTCGGATCAATCCGAAGCTAAGTCTACCTTTTGGGAAGGAACAAATTCAAAGGAAAAAATTAGATCCAAACTATGTATGCGGATTTATAGATGGTGAAGGTTCATTTTCTATTAGTATTGGAAAACACAAAACTTTGAAAAGAGGTTTTGAAGTTCGTCCAGAGTTCGAAATTGAACTCCGAAAGGATGATCAAGAAATTCTTGAGCGCATTCTCATTACTATCGGTATTGGCAGGATTTACGACTGTCAGTATGACCGCTATGGTTGGTATCCTCATTCAAAATATAAAATCACAAGCATCTGGGATTTGAAAGAATATCTCTTTCCGTTTCTTGATAAGAATCCGCTTCAGGCAAAGAAAGCCAAGTCGTATCTCCTGTTCAAAGAAATTGTTCTCATGGTTTGTGAAAAAAAACATTTGAGAGATGATGGATTTAATAAAATTGTTAAACTTCGCGAAGGTCTTCGGGCCTTAGGGAAGAAAGCTAAAACTTATCATGGCACTGTAAGTGAATTCGATAAAAAAATCGAATAAGCAACCTTTGGAAAACGCGAGGGTGCGGGAAAACCGCTTGCCCCGTGTTGAAGAGAAGTGTGATGGTAACATTACACAACATCAAATACCGCCCGTCAACTCAAGGGAACCGGGAATACCCGAAGTCCTGCGTATGCAGGCCCACGGTAAATTCGGTAACAGGGAGTAAGTCGTAACAAGGCACGGCTAGCGGAAGCTGGTCGTGGAATAATTCAATTTGAAACCCGTTTCTCAGTGTTAATTCATTGGCGAAACGAAAGTCTTGGTTTCTTCGGAAATCAAGTACTGTGCGTCGATATTGTGGTTTGATTACTTTGCTTCACATGTGGAGCGTTGTAATCGAACTACAATGGACTATGATCGTCGGTCCTTAAACGATCGGACACCGAGGAAAGACTCGGATGAACGGAACAAAATAAAGAACGATATACCCCGGTAGTAGAGCAGAGCTCACTACAGGGTGCACAAAAATACCTCTAGAAATAGGGGTATTTTTGTGCTTGACTTATATAATACAATGGTGTATAGTAATAGACGGAGGTTTTAATGAGATTCACAGCATCGTTCGGTTTGATTCTCCTGGCGGTTTTGATCGCTGGTGGCGTCGATCCGAGCACGGAACTCAGCATAACCCGTATGGGTGTCGTGCTCGCGTTCGTTGTTATGGGTGTCTTAGTGGGCCTTTTGCCCGCTCCGGATTCCCGGTCGCGGTCAATGGCTCGCAAGGTTGGATCGCCGTGGCACCTCAGATAGGTGTCGTGCGAAAGGTGACGGTCGCAAGCGCGGCCGCCACCTTTTTCTATTCCGTAGTGAATTTTGACATAGGCCATTGGCCGCTCCGCAGGAGTAATGTCAAAATCTACTACGGGATTCTATTGTTAAAATAACGATTTTCTGTTATATTTTTTGAGTTATTCTGTTTCCAAGCAATGCGCGTGTAGCTCAGTTGGTAGAGCACTCGACTGATACTCGTGGGGTCCCAGGTTCAAATCCTGGCACGCGCACCAAAAAATTGCCGTAGGGCAATTTTTACGTGCAATGAGTGATGTTATCACTCATGTCAGGATTTGAAGCCCGATTGAGACTTTTTTGTGATTTTAAGAAACAAAAAATCCAATCGGGGTACTGACCCTGTAAGGGTCAAATCCTACAAATTATTTTTATTTATTCCAAAATGATCAAAAAAACCAAAATTATAGCAACGATAGGTCCTGCAACTGAAAGTGTCGAAATGCTTTCTAAACTACTGCAGGCGGGAATGAACGTAATGAGATTAAACTTTTCTCATGGAGATTTTCCAGAACATCAGGTACGAGTAGATAACTTGAAAAAAGCCATGAAACAGACAGGAATTTCAGCGGCTATCCTGCAGGATTTAGGAGGTCCAAAGATTAGGATTGGTGATTTCAAAACTGAGAGCATTTATTTAAAAAAAGGGCAGAATTTTACTTTAACTATTGAAGAAGTAATTGGGGATGAAAAAATGGTGTCGGTAAACTACAAGCTTCTCCCATATGAAGTTAGAAAGGGACATATTATTTATTTACATGATGGAAAGAAGAAACTCGAAGTTAAAGACGTTCAAGGTGGTAAGGTCATTTGTAAGGTGCTTGTGGGCGGTGATATAAGAGGAAGGAGAGGTTTAAATCTTCCTAATTCTGACCTATCTATTAAGTCTTTGTCTGAAAAAGATATATACGACTTGGAATTTGGACTAAAAAATAAAGTCGATTTCGTCGCATTGTCTTTTGTGAGAAGTGCTAAGGATATTTTGGAACTCCGAAATATCTTAAAGAAAAGGAATTCAGATGCTGCGATTATTGCAAAGATAGAAACTCCTCAAGCTATCGAACAAATAGATGAGATTATAAAAGTTTCTGATGGAATCATGGTTGCACGTGGGGATTTGGCAATCGAAGTCCCATTCGAAAAAGTTCCAAGTCTTCAGAAGATGATAATTGAAAAGTGTAATTTAGCTGGAAAACCGGTTATAACAGCGACTCACATGATGGAATCAATGATGGACAGTCCTATTGCCACTCGCGCCGAAGTTTCAGATGTAGCTAATGCTATTTTGGATGGAACGGACGCGATAATGCTTTCTGGAGAAACTGCGTTGGGTTCTTATCCCTTAGAAACAGTTACTGTAATGGCAAACATTGCTAGAGAAATAGAAAAAGATTTTCCAGAAAGAAAGATTGTAAGATTGGGAGGAAGAGGAGAGACAGATATTTCGGATTCGGTTACAAGCTCAGTGGTAAAGACTGCTCACGATGTAGGAGCAAAAGTGATTATAGCTCTTACTGATTCAGGCTTTACAGCTAGGATGATTTCACGTCACAAACCTGACTCGGTTATACTAGCACTTTCACCTAATCCAAGGACTTCAGTTAAGTTATTACTGTCTTTCGGATGTATAGCAGCAACAGTTCCGAGATACGATACTTTGGCCGATGTTTTTTCTATCGTTCGACAGTATTGCTTCAAAGAAAAGCTGGTCAAAAAAGGGGATAAGGTGGTGATTGTGGCAGGGGTTCCTTTTAATACTAAGGGTTTATCCACTAATATGCTTGTTGTCCAGACCATGTAAAAATATCCCAAATCTGACGAACTTCTTCGTTGTTTGTTTTATTTTTTCCACGCGCAGTATTTGTATACAGCTTGGTCAAAAATAAATCGGCACGCCTTGAATTTCATTCAGATTTAGAGCTATTTACTGATTTGTTTTCCTTGGAATTGTTTTGGTGTATAATCATCACATGATAGCTCGTAAAAAAACATTTTTTCTTGGAATTTTTATTTTTCTAATACCTTTTCTCGGTCTGCCGTCCGCTTGGAAAACTCTTTGCATAACTATTTCAGGACTCATTCTTGTTGGACTTTCAACCAAGATAATCCTTCCGCGAAAGGTAACAACTAGACCTAGGACAAAAAAGGAGAAAGTTACTTCAGTTTATGTTGAGAGCATACCTGCTTATAGAGAAACAGAAAATAACAGCCCTACGGGCAAAGTAATTGATTTAGAGTAATGGATAAAATTAATCTGAGGCGAAAAGAGATAATTTTTTTAAGCCTTAGCATTTTTGTTTTCTTGCTGGCTATTTTTTTGCCTAAAATATTTCAGGAGCATTACTCTAAAAATGAAAGTGCTTCAACTATCCAAGCTTTGTCTACCACGACCGTTCCCGAATTAGTTCCTAGTTATATAAAGACACCTGAGCCATTGAAAGGGATATACATGACAAGTTGGATTGCTTCTGGTAAGACTGAAAGAGAGAAGTTAGTAAAACTCATAGATGAAACCGAGATAAACTCAGTAGTAATTGATATCAAGGATTATAGCGGGAAAATTGTTTTTACAGTTACAAACCCCGAACTCAAAGCTTATGGATCGGAAGAAGTTCGTATTAAAGACCTTCCGGATTTCATCCAAATTCTACATGCAAAAGGAATTTATGTTATAGGGCGCGTTGCGGTTTTTCAAGATGCGTATTTTGTGAAATTCAGACCTGATCTAGCAATAAAGAACAAAGCTGGAACAGCAGTTTGGAAGGATCGTAAAGGTATATCTTGGATAGATGCTGGCTCAAAGGAATATTGGGATTATATAATTTTACTTGCTAAGGAAAGTCATAAAATTGGCTTCGATGAAATCAATTTTGATTATGTACGTTTTCCATCGGATGGAAACATGGAGGATATTTCATTTCCATTTAGTACAACTACACCAAAGGCTATTGTTTTGAAAGGGTTTTTTCAATATCTACATTCACATCTTGAGAATTCAGGATTAAAAATCTCAGCTGATCTTTTTGGAATGGTTACTACGTCTCAAAATGATATGGGAATAGGTCAGTTATTGGAGAATGCTCTACCATACTTTGATTATATAATGCCAATGGTCTATCCATCTCACTATGGTACGAATTTTCAAGGTTTCAAGAACCCAGAAGAACATCCTTATGAAGTAGTAAAATATGCTATGGAAACTGCAGTAAAAAGAGGAAGAATACTTGCAAGTACAACTGGGCAAACCGTTGCACAATTCCGGCCGTGGCTTCAGGATTTTGGCTTAAGAATGACATATGGTCCGGAAGAGGTTAAAGCTCAAATTAAGGCTACAAACGACGTGGGACTTAGTTCATGGATACTTTGGTCTGCTTCCAATAAATATACAAAAGGAGCATTGAAAACCGAGTAGGAAACTTCCAAATTTGGCCAATCTCATCGTCTAAATTTTGAAAATTTTCGTCACCTTAGAACCACCTAAGGCTTCTTATATTTTCAAAATTTATACGCGACCTTGTCTCAAATTTAAAAGCTTGAAAATTCAAATACCAATCTCGTTGAGGCATAAGTTTTCTGAGCCTTTCACAGGCTGACGAGCCGAGAACAACAAAATCCTAGTAAGGATTTATGTGTGTTGAAGAAAACTTATGAGGAGAAAGAGATTTTGTGAATAAGAAAGAAAGTTGTATAATACGCACAAATGGATCCTAATAACATTACCTATTTTGCAGAAACGGACGCTAGAAATAAAAAGATAAAGTTCGGAATAAAGGCCGAAGATCGGTTGAAGCATGTCTATATAATAGGTAAAACAGGAATGGGTAAATCGACTCTTCTTGAGAATATGGCTATTCAAGATATTCAAATGGGAAATGGAATGGCTTTTATCGACCCCCACGGTGGAACTGCGGAAAAACTTTTGGATTATGTTCCGGAAAGCAGGATAAAAGATGTTTTGTATTTTGCGCCGTTTGACTTGGAATTTCCTGTTTCATTTAACGTTATGGAAGACATTGGCTACGATAAGAGGCACTTGGTCGTGAACGGCTTGATGTCGACCTTTGAGAAGATCTGGGTGGATGCTTGGTCAGCACGTATGGCATATATCCTAAACAATACTCTTCTGGCACTGCTAGAATACCCAGGTGCCACTCTTTTGGGAGTAAACAGAATGCTGTCGGATAAGGAATATAGAAAAAAAGTGGTGGAGAATATTAAAGATCCTTCAGTGAAGGCTTTTTGGGTTGATGAATTCGGTAAATGGACAGAGAAATTTATCTCCGAAGCTATACCTGCAATTCAAAACAAAGTGGGACAGTTTACTTCTAATCCACTTGTGCGAAATCTTTTGGGCCAGCCGGAGCCGTCATTTGATATCCGAAAGTTCATGGACGAGAAGAAAATCATCATTATTAATCTTTCAAAAGGAAGAGTGGGTGAAGGAAATGCAAATCTGATCGGTTCAATGCTTATTACAAAAATCTATCTTGCAGCAATGTCGCGTGCTGATACCAGCCCAACTGAATTAAAAAAACTACCAAACTTTTATCTATATGTGGATGAGTTTCAATCATTTGCCAATAAATCCTTTGCCGATATTTTGTCTGAAGCTAGAAAATATAAACTTAATCTGACTATTGCTCACCAGTATATAGAACAAATGGAAGAAGAGGTGAGAGACGCTGTGTTTGGAAACGTTGGTACAATGATTTCATTTCGAGTGGGAGCTTTTGATGCGGAAGTTCTTGAAAAAGAATTTTCACCTACGTTTATGGCAGCGGACATGGTTAATCTTGGATTTGCCCAAATATATTTGAAGTTGATGATTAGTGGTGTATCTTCCCAGCCATTTTCTGCAACGACTTTAGGTCCTATCGCAAGACCAGATATTAATTTTAAAGATGCGGTTATAAAGAGTTCAAGAGAGCAATTTGCTAGGCCGCGAGCACTGGTAGAAAAAAGTATTGTGGATTGGCATGATTCTGGAACTGCGAGAGAAGTTAAGAGCTTTCCACCAAACAATTATCAAGCTGGAGCTCCTGCGCAAGCGACGCAGAATAGACAAAATCCTAGCCAACCAGTAAATAATTATGCCAATCAAAACCGAGAGCAAAATATGCTTCCTCGAAAATTTGAAGAAAGAAGAGATGAAAGAAGGCAGGATGATAGACCTCGTCCAGTATTTGTACCAGAAGCTCCAAAAGTTGATCCTAATAAAGAAGCTTTTGCAAAGATTGCTGAAGAGTTGAAACAAAAAGAAAAAGAAGCAGAACTTAGAAAGAAAGCAGAGAGTCCTGTTCAGGCTCCAAATACAATTTCCTTGTCTAGTTTGAATCAAGATAAGAATAAAAAAAATCCTACCAAGGAAAATATTTCTAGTTTGAAGGAAGCTTTAGCTGAAGTGATTAAGTCATCCGCTCCCACAAATAATCAGAACCATTCTAAAAAAAATATAAATCCAGAACCAAAACCTTTCATAGCAAAAGAGGAAACACAAAAGCCACCAGAGCTTAAAGTTCCAAATGCAAAAAATGAAATACCTGAAGATGTTTTGCGAGATCTCCTAAAATGATGAAAGGAAACACAAACAAGATCCTGGTTTTCTCTACTGCATATTATCCTTTTGTAGGAGGTGCTGAAGTAGCGATAAAGGAGATTACAGATCACCTATATAAGGATTTTCAATTTGATTTGATCACTGCTAGATTTGATAAAAACCTTCCTTATGTTGAAAAGGTTGGTAAGGTTACTGTCTATCGTTTAGGAAGTGGGAAACCAAAACTAGACAAACTGCTTTTGCCTTTTCGCGGAGCTATTCTTGCATGGAAACTGACAAATAAAGAAAAATATTATTGCCTGTGGGCAGTTATGGTCACATTTGGAAGTGGAGCTGGGTTTATATTAAACATTTGTCGAAAACTTAGCGGTAAGGGAAGGATTCCAATAGTTCTAACTCTTCAGGAAGGGGACTCAGAGAATCATTTACAATATAAATGGGCTGGACTTATTGCTCTTTCTTGGAAGCTAGCACTTCGATCTACAGATTTACTAACAGGTATAAGTAATTTCCTTATTGATCGAGCAAAAAAGAATGGCTATCGTGGTAATGCGGTGTTGGTGCCAAACGGGGTAGATCTTTCTATCTTTTCTCAAGAAATAAAAGATAGTGTGAAAAAAGATCTTTTAATAAAGTTGGATAAAAAACCAGATGATATTTTCCTTGTTACTGCTGGAAGATTAACCCACAAGAATGCAATTGATGATGTGGTATCTGCTCTTGTAACTCTACCAAAGAATGTTGTTTTTATTGTTATTGGAAAAGGGGATGAAGGAGTAAATCTTCAAGCACAAGCTAGAAAACTCGGTGTGGCAGATAGAGTAAAATTCCTAGGATTTATCCCTTATGAAGATATTCCAAAATATTTCTCAATTTCAGATATTTTCATAAGACCCTCTCGCTCTGAAGGATTTGGGAATTCTTTTATTGAAGCTATGGCAGCGGGGCTACCCGTTATAGCTACTCCAGTTGGAGGAATAGTGGACTTTATTGATGATTGCGAAACAGGAGTTTTTTGTTCACCTGATAATCCACAGAGCATCAGTAAAGCAGTGATGACCTTATCTGGAGATTTCAATTTAAAATCGAAGATAATAGAGAATGCAAAGAACAGAGTTCGAGAACGTTACGGCTGGGACAAGATCGCTTTAGAAATGAAAAATGTCTTTGACAGATTGGCCTAGAAAACTACAATATCCACAATGAATATTTTAATTGCTACAGGTATCTATCCGCCAGAAATAGGAGGTCCAGCCCAATATGCAATGAATCTGTGTGATATTTGGCAAAAACAAGGTCATAATGTGACTACAAAAGTCTTTAGTAATTGGAATTATTTACCTACTGGAATCAGACATTTTGCCTATTTTTGTTCTATCTTATTACCTACTGCGAAAGCTGATTTTGTTCTTATTCTTGATACATATAGTTGTGCATTGCCAGCCACACTTGCATGTAAATTATTTGGTAAAAAAAATATTTTGCGTACTGGAGGAGATTTTTTATGGGAGTCATATGTTGAAAGAACAGGAGATTTAGTTTTGTTTCGAGAATTTTATGTAAAAAAAATTCCTGAATTTTCCAATAAAGAAAAACTTATTTTCAAATTCACCAAAGCGATTTTAAAAAATGTAGACGCAATTATTTGGAGTACCGAATGGCAGAAAAATATTTTTATGGATCCTTATGAACTACAAAACCAAAAACATTTTGTTGTTGAAAATTATTATGGTCCAAGAATCCCTTCTAGTGAACCAAAGCATAAAAATTTTATTGCCTTCACGAGAAAACTTAAATGGAAACATATGGAAGCACTTCTCAAAGTTTTCAACCGTAAGGATGTCATTGATTCGGAGGGAGTTTTAGATGCAGGTGCTGTTCCACACAGTGAATTCTTAGACACAATCAAAAATTCTTATGCTGTGATTATTGCTTCCCTTGGTGATATTAGTCCTAATACCATATTGGATGCTATTTCTTTTGGTAAGCCGTTTATATTAACTCGTGAGACTGGATTGTACGAAAGAATAAAAGATATAGCGTTGTGGGTAGACCCAAAAAATGAACGAGATGTGGCTGAAAAAGTTATATGGTTATGTGACAACTCTAACTACCTAGAGCAAAAGAGAAAAATAGAAGAATTCACCTTCGTGCATACTTGGGAAGAGATAGCAAAAGAATATTTGGATATTTATAACACCATTAAATAAAATGAAAGTTATCTCTATAGGAACTGATCGAAATATGTTTGATAATAAATCAGCTGTTTTGGAGCGTAATGTTTTATACTCCTCAAAAATCTCAGAAATGCATCAGATAGTTTTTACATTGAAGAGTGAAAATCATAAACCATACAAGATTAATAACTTATCTATTTATCCTACCAACTCAGTTTCAGAATGGTTTTATGTTAGAGATGCTTGCCGTATAGGAAACACAATTTTTTCGAAAAATAATCTAGTTTCCAAGGAAACAGTGATAAGTACTCAGGATCCATTCCAGACTGGGTTAGTAGGAACTTATTTAGCTAAGAAATTCCAGTTACCCCTCCAAGTACAAATTCATACTGATTATTTAAGTTCAAATTTTTCAAAAACCTTTTTAAATAAAATTCGTATAATCATGGCTTCTTATGTTATCCCAAAGGCGTCAGAGATAAGGGTGGTCAGTGAGACAATAAAGGAGTCACTTATAAAAAAGTTTAATAAGCTTGAGAATATTGATGTGCTTCCTGTGTTTGTAGATATAGATAAAATAATTAATTTTGTGCCAGGAAGGGATATCAGAAAAGATTTTCCACAATTTGATTCAATAGTTTTAGTAGCTTCTCGACTTTCTCCTGAAAAGAAAATAGATCTAGCAATAAAAGCTTTTAAAGATGTAGTGGAAAAATATTCAAGAGTTGGTCTTGTTATAGCGGGGGATGGACCAGAAAAGCAATCTTTAGAAGATCTAGTTTCTAGTTTAGGATTGAAAAATAATGTAGTTTTTATTGGCTGGCAGGATGATTTGATTTCGCTATACAAAACTGCTGACATATTTATTTTAACTTCAGAATTTGAGGGTTATGGTATGACTTTGATTGAGGCTGGTGCATCAGGTATTCCAATAGTTACAACCAAAGTTGGAATGGCAAAATCTGAAATATTTAAAGATGGGCAAAACTGCTTCGTATGTGCTGTGGGGGATAAAAAATGCTTGGCTGATTGTATGATAACGCTTATAACAGAGGGAGAATTGCGAGAGTTGTTCAAACATGGAATGCAGGATAGTATTAAAACTACAGCTATTTCTAAGGAGGAATATGCCGATAAATACGTTGGTTTATTGAAGAAATTGGTAACAAATATATAAAAATGCTAAAGCTCTTCAAACTGTTCACAAGCCATGTAGTAGTGCGTTTTATTATAGCCGGTGGGACTTCAGCTGTAGTGGATTTAGGCTTGCTATACGTCTTTAATTCACGATTAGGTTGGCATTACCTCGTGTCTGCTGTACTAGCTTTCATTGGAGCTTTTGGAGTGAGTTTTACTCTTCATAAGTTCTGGACTTTTCAAAGTCACAATGAAAGAACCGATAAGCAAGCGTTATTATATTTAGGTACCTCACTTTTTGGTTTGTCTCTTAATACGATGTTGATGTACTTATTTGTAGATTATTTCCATATCCAGGTTTTGATCTCACAATTCTTTGTGGGAATAATGGTGGCCTTTTCAAGTTTTTTTATCTCAAGGAATTTTGTTTTTAAATACAAAAGTTAAACATACGAATATGCAAATAATACAAATTTACGAATGGTTGCAAATGAGGAGTAAGTGGCATTCTACTATTTGTAGCCATTCGTATTATTCGGACATTCGTTAATTCGTATATTAAATTAA
This sequence comes from Patescibacteria group bacterium, assembly GCA_013816135.1. GTDB lineage: Bacteria > Patescibacteriota > Minisyncoccia > Phycocordibacterales > DATDWN01 > C7867-006. The sequence continues at coordinate 11,706 of JACDEV010000010.1, forward strand.
ATGAAGTTACTCGTCTTTACACAAAAAGTTGATAAGGCAGATCCAGTTTTAGGATTTTTTCATGACTGGCTAACTGAACTTTCTAAGATATCAGAGTCTGTGATTGTTATCTGTTTGGAAAAAGGACAAATGGAATTGCCAAAAAATGTGACTGTGTATTCTTTGGGTAAAGAGGAAAAAATTTCCAAGTTGTTATACGTTTGGAACTTATACAAATATCTTTATTTGATCCATGGAAGTTACGATAAGGTATTTGTCCATATGAATCAAGAGTATGTACTTTTGGCTGGTTTATATTGGAAAGTTGTTGGAATACCTCTTTATTTGTGGAGGAATCATCCAAAAGGGAATTTTGCTACATTGTTAGCTATTCTACTTTCGAAAAAAGTATTCTGTACTTCTGCAGAGTCTTTCACAGCCAGATTTAAAAAAACTATTATAATGCCAGCCGGGATAGATACTTCAGTCTTTCATCCAGTAGAAGGTTCTGTTCGAAAAAAGTATTCAGTCTGCATGGTGGGGCGAATATCACCAATCAAGCATATTGAAATTGCCTTAGAATCAATAAAGATATTAGTTGCCTCAGGAGTGCAAGTTTCATTAAGTGTGATAGGTTCAGTACCCCATAAAGACGTTCCTTATTTTGAAAAATTAAATACCTATATAAAACAGAACAATTTATCTAATTGCGTAACTTTTTTGGACTCAGTTCCTCCGAGCAAACTTCCTGAAGTTTATTCTGGACACGAGATATGTTTGAATCTGACTGACTCAGGTTCTTTTGATAAGACGATTGTAGAAGCTTCTGCTTGCGGGGCTGTACCTTTGGTTTCTAATTCTTCTCTTTCATCACTTTTACCCACAGCCTGTGTTACAGAAAGAAAGCCAGCTATAATAGCAGAAGCCATAACTAAGTTATTTGATCCTCATATGAGGGTTGAGATTCAAGATGAGTTATCGATTTTTGTGGAGTTGCAAAGCTTGAATAAACTTATAGAAAAACTAAGCGTAGAAATGAAATAGTATGTATAAAAATAAAAAAGTCAGTGTTGTTGTTGGAACATATAATGAAGCTGATTCTCTTGCACAGGTAGTGAATGGTTTTTTTGACACAGGTTTTGTGGACGAAGTGGTAATTGTTGATAATAATGCTTTAGGAAATACAAAAGAAGAGATAACAAAGACACGAGCTCGACATATCATTGAAACTAAACAAGGGTATGGGTATGCCTTTATGAGAGGGCTAAAGGAGGCTACAGGGGACCTAATGGTGATGGTGGAGGTTGATGGAACCTTTGATCCAAAAGATATACACAAGTTTCTTTTATATAGTGATGACTTTCATGTAGTTTTTGGTACCAGAACATCAAGGGCGAGTATATGGTCAGGAGCATTCATGCCTTTTTCCGTCAGATTTGGGAACTGGGCTGTAGCAAAGGCATTAGAAGTAATACACAATGGCCCGACACTTACAGATGTTGGTTGTACTTATAAGCTTATTTCGCGGGAAGCTTTGGAGCAGATAATCCCAATTTTTCCTTTATCCAAAGGGGATGGCAAATGGTCACCGGAGTTTATGATCTGGACTATCAAAAAAGGCTTTGTTCCAATAGAGATTCCAGTAATGTTTAAACCTAGAGTTGGGCAGTCTATGTATACTGGAAGTGTTTGGAAAGCTGCCGTATTGGGTTTCAAGATGTTACCGATGATTATTCATTATCGATTTAGAAAAATATAATCATGAGCTCAGTATTGAAAAAAGAATGGTTTTTTCTGGTAATAATTTTAATATTATTTCTTGGCTTAAGATTGCCAGCCATCCATTTACCTTATCATCAAGATGAATATAAATGGGTACAGTACTCTCACCCTGAGATAACTCCGCCCGGAACAGTACCACATCCGCCATTAACAGAATTCATTTATACAAAGATCGGGCCATTGGTAGGTGATAATAACTTCCGATCAATCCCATTGTTTTTTGGGGTTATTAACTTATTTTTGCTCTATTATTGCATGCGGTTCCTTTTAAATCCTAAGACTGCACAGATTGCAGCATTGATTTTTACACTCTCCTTCCATTCTGTACTAGCATCTCTTATGGTAGATGTTGATGGAGCAATTATGCCTTTTTTCTTTCTTATCCTACTTATAGGATATTACAAATGGAAGCAAACTGATTTTAGTTTTTCAAAAGAAAGTTATAAATGGATTGCCCTAGTTTTGGTTGGAGCAATTGGTGGTTTTTTTATAAAAGTAAGCAGTATTCTTCCTATTTGTGCTGTTTTTCTAGATTTTATCATTGAAAAGAAAGCTTTTTCCGATAAGAAAAAAATTGCAAAATATATCGGATATGGATTAGGAGGTTTAATCGCCTTGTTTATTCTTCTCATTTTATCAAAGTTTATTTTCCCTTTTTTCCATTTTGAATATGCTTTGAAATATTGGGAGCATTTCATTGCCTTAGACAGGGGATGGCTCCAGACATTTATCCAATGTATAAAAGCTCTTCTATACTCCTCACCTTTTCTTGTTTTCATTCCACTTTTAATAGAAAAAAAGGATCTCATAAAAACAAGAGTCTTGGTTATTTTTTTGGTTCTAGCTTTTATCTTTTATATTGTTTTATTTGATTTTTCTATTGGGGCATTAGACCGATATCTAGAGCTATTAGTTATTCCATTAACAATCTTTGCTTCAATAGCTATAGTTAACATATCTGACAAGAAAGAAAGTGGGTCAAAAAATTACTTTTTTTACGGAATTTTTGTTTCAGCAATTATTTTTCTTTTGGTATTTGTAAACCACTATGTTCCACCACTTTATCCAAAAACTGAGTGGATTTCCAGAATACTGAGCTTTAAGTGGAATTTCTTGTATCCTTTTTCTGGTGGATCAGGGCCACTAGCATTTTATGTTTCATTTTTGTTCATGGCGTTATTGTGGATAGTTTCTTTTATTGCAATTATATTTTCCATTTGGAAACCAGAGTATAGAAAAAAAGTTTTATTCTTTTTGATTCCACTTGGGTTGCTTTATAACGGGATGTTTATAGAAGAGTACCTTTTTGGTTTTGTTAATGGATCAGCATCAAAATTAGTGATGGAGACTACAAAATATATTGAGAGTAATAAAGATATTCAAAAAGTAACGGTTTATAATGATAATGGTGGATGGAATATACAAGCAATAGGTAAGTACCGACGCAGATTATATATAGATCCAAAGTTCGATATAACTGAAAAGATCAATACCATTAATCGATATAAGGAACATTATATGGTAGTGGATATTCCGCGTATTGATTCGAATACAGTTTATGCCAAATTTTTTTCAACTTGCGATGTGGTGTTTGAGAAACACTCAGGTGTTATTTCGTCCAGAGTATATGATTGTAGGAATGCACCGAATATAAAAATCTAATATGGATTCATTCTTAACTGAAAAAAGAAAAAAAATAATCCTTATCTTGGTTTTTTGTCTCGCTATTTTCCTGATTGTCTTTCGTTTTACAAGCACTCCAAAAGTTTGGGTTGATGAAGGTCTTTGGACAAACATATCTGAAAACTTTGCTTTTCACGGAAAGATAGCATTACAAAAAGCTCCAGGGGAATATGTGCCATTACACCTTCTGTTATCTGTAGGTTATCCGGTTATTTTTCCAGTGGCCGCAAGCATGAAAATTTTTGGTTCAGGTATTGTTCAAGCTAGGTTGCCAATGATCATGTATATGTTTGCTTTTGTGCTACTTGCTTTTTTATATACATATAAAAAATTCGGATTTTATACAGCAATAATATCTTTACTATTAATTATTAGTTATTCTCCTTTTTATGGTAATGGTAGACCAGTACAAGGTGAGGTTCCTGGTTTATTTTATCTACTGTTGACTGCATGGTTTTTGTGGTTATTACAGAATACAGGTTTTAATTCAAAAAAATGGGCTTTATTAGTTGGAGTAGCATGGGGTTTATCTGCATCGACCAAACCCATTTTCTTTTTAGCTCTAAGTTTAGCCATTTTACTTAATATTGTAATTTTTAATAAGACAATTAGAAAAAACATTATTCCTGGAAATATATTAAAGATTTTACTTTCTATAATTACTGGGTTCATTATTCCCATGACATTTTGGTTTGAGACTACATTTCCCCCGATAAAATCAATATTTCAAATTATTCCAACCTATTTAACATTCATTCTATATTTTACAAGTGATCACAAATCTTCCCCAATTATTCCAACTATATTTCATAACGTAATGAGGTTTTTTACGGAATCCACTCCGATTCTTTTTACTCTAATTCTAACAACAATTTTAATTTATTATATTTTTTCATATTTTAATAAAAAAAACAATAAAGAGGCTGATATCTCTGAATGGGTCATATTATTGTTTATAATAATTAATATATTGGGGTATTTAAAGGGGACAGGATGGTATCGTTATTTTTTTCCTGCGCAGATACTTGTTTATATTTTATTCCCCTTTTCTTTTTTTAGTTTATTAAACTTTTATAAAGATGGAAAATATAAAAAAATATTATTATTGGCTCCTATCATTCTTATTGCTATTCAGTTTTACCATTTAGTTTTTTTATCTGACACGTCCATGACGTTCAGAAGAACCCTAAACACACAACTGTCTAAAGAATTGTCAAAAATTGACTCAGATAAAAGTATACTTTTTTATAACTCAGTGGAGGCTGTGGTTTTTCTCAAGGGAAGTAATTATTCTCAATACATCATCATGGACGATTTTTTAGAGGTTGGTAATAAGAGTGCACTCCTATCACCAAAAGAAGACTTTTTATTAGTTGATTCACGTTCTTCAATAACGAATTTTTCTATTCTATGTTATGAAAGTCATCAAATTAGTCATTACCTCCTTTACAATAGAAAGAGTAATTGCAAATAAAAGGTGGATGCTATAGTATAAAAAAGAAATGAAAATCGGAGTAATGATACCCTCATATTTGGAAGGCGAAAACCTTGGAGAATTAACGAAAAGATTGATCAAAGCCCTAGAAGATATTACAAAAAATTTCAATATCTTATATGTGATTCAGGGAGATGATGGAAGCAAAGAAATGATAGAATCTTTAAATGATGAAAGAGTAAATTTTTTGTATTTTTCCAACCCATTAGGGGTAGCTAAAGCTTTTATTACAGGCTTTTCTGCTATCCTAAATGATGTGGATTACATTATCACTATGGATGCTGATTTAAACCATCAACCAGAAGAAATAAAAAATCTTTGGAAATGTTTAGAAGAAAAAAACGCAGACATTACCATTGGTTCTAGATATATAAAAGGAGGGGTGGTTATTGGGATGCCAATTTGGAAAGCTTTTTTAAGTAGATTTATGAATAAAATTATAAATATTTTTTCAAATATAAAAGTGGCAGACAAAACTTCTGGATTTAGAATATATAAACCATCTGCATTAAAATATATAATAGAAAATATTAAAGCAGATAATTTTGAATTTTACCCTGAGGTTATTATGCTTGCAAATAATCACGGTTTTACCTTTGCAGAGACCCCAATAACATTTAAATTTAGAGTAAAAGGAAAAAGTAAAATGTATAAAATGCAGACAATTATAGGTTATCTTAAAATATTTATGAAGAAAATTATATGAAAAAAAGAATACTGATCATTGGAGGAGCTGGATTTATTGGTATAAATGCTTCAGAAAAATTCATAAAAAAAGGTTGGAAAGTAACTATCTTGGATAATTTATCTAGAAAAGGAACAGACCTCAATCTAGAATGGCTTAGAAGAGAAGCACTAAATAAGTTTAATTTTGTAAAGGCGGATATTGTCACAGATCTTGATATATTAGAAAAAGAAATTAAAAAAAATGATGCAGTACTCCATCTAGCTGCTCAAGTAGCTGTCACAAGTTCAGTGAAAGATCCTAAAAATGATTTTAGTATTAACTTAGTTGGGACTTTCCATGTTCTAGAAGTTATTAGACAGTTAAAGAAAAAGCCAATTTTATTATTTTCGTCCACAAATAAAGTTTATGGTGATCTTCTCCAAATTAAAGTAAAGGAAAAAGAATCAAGGTATGATTTTGAACGGCAGATGAATGGTGTTTCTGAAGATACACAATTGGATTTTCACTCACCTTATGGATGCAGTAAGGGTGGTGCTGAACAATATGTCAGAGATTACTCCAGAATATTTGGATTACAAACTGTTGTTTTGCGACAATCTTGCATTTATGGTAGACATCAGTTTGGGATTGAAGATCAAGGTTGGGTAGCATGGTTCATGATTGCGACATTATTAAAAAAACCAATAAAATTATATGGTAATGGTAAGCAAGTCAGGGACATTTTATTTGTAGATGATTTAGTAGAATTATACGTTCACTCCATAGAGAAAATAAAATTAACATCTGGACATATTTTTAATGTTGGTGGAGGAACATTAAATTCAATATCTATCTTGGAGCTTTTTGAAAAGTTGAAAAAAAACCATGGTCTGGAAGTGAAATATAAAAAGGAATCAGTGAGACCAGGCGATCAAAAAATATTTATAAGTAATAATGAAAAAGTTACAAAAATTACCGGTTGGAAGCCTAAAATTAATTTAGATCAAGGAATAAATGAGATTTTAAAATGGACTGAAACCAATATAAGTTTAATAAAGTCTTTGTATTAATTAATGTTTTCTAAATCAGAGCGCATTATATATTCCAAGATAGATAACTGTGATATAAAATGAAATTCTGGAATATCATAAAGGAAAATAATATGGAAATAATTGTATTCTTATTATTTTTGTTTGTTGCAGTGGTTTCAGTTGTATATAGCTATTCATTGCCATTTACCACACACGGTGACACTTATGTCACATTACTTGCAAATAAGGTTGCCGCAGACCCCACTTTCCCAGATAGACAGCTTCTACTTAATCTTGATTTTAAGCCTTATCTCTATACAAATCTTTTGGATTTTCTTGGTAAACATTTTTCAATTTTTACCTATAAACTGATCTTACTTTTTTTATTGGTTCTTACTACTGGATATGCAGCATATCTATCCCTTAAATACTTAGGGTTTGAGAGAAAACTAGCAGTTTTAGTAGCACTTATAGCTTTGGTACCAAGAGTTGGTGTAGGGGGCGAAGCATGGGGTGTATTTGCCTCAGATGATGTATTGGGCAGGACATTAGGGCTTCCATTTATTTGGATACTGTCATCCTTATTTATTAGAAGAAGATTTGATAAAAAAACCTTATGGCCTGTATTTATTTTCTCTGGATTGGCAACCTATATTCACCCTGTAAGTATGATATTTTTTAATGGTTTAATGTTTTTGATTTTCTTGTACTGGATAATGAAGGATAGAAACTATTTAGCTGATTTGAAGGACTTGTTTGTATCAATTTTAGTTTTCTCAATTTCTGCATCACTACTCCTCACAAAAATTATTTTTGTTACAAAAAACATAGCTTTGGATAAGATAGTTGGAGTTACTGCTTCCGCTAATGAATATGCAGATGCACTGATGTATCGAGTGGGATGGGACTTCTTCCCACAGAGCTTACTCTATAGTGCTCATTTCCTTGTTATAAATTTTGTTTTCTTTATTGCGGGAGGATATGTTATTTACAACTTGTACAAAAAAAGAATAGAGAAAGGGAGTATCTTGTATTTTATCTCAGAATTCAGCATCGTACTCATTTGTCTATCTGTAGTTTTATCATTTGTTATTCCAAATACTGAATTGTGGCTTGTCAGACACTTTGATTTTCCTTTTATTTTGCAACAGACAAGTAGGTTTTTCAAATATTATTATTTAGGTATTTATCTTTTATTGGCAGTAGCAATAAAACTTTATTTTCAGAATTTTACAAAATATAAAAAAACCTTACTCGTATTGTTTCTTTTGGTTGGATTATCCAGTTCTACATTAGGGTTTGAAATATTCAAATTCGTAGTTGGATACAAGAATTATAAGAAAGAATATATACCTGATACTTATCAGTCTAATCATCTACCAGATGACTTCAGTATTTATCCTGAAATCTGTAAAGAGCTCCAGAAGGCAGGGATAGAGCGAAACGATTTGGTAATATCTGACTATTTCCAGCTTCGTTATTATTGTGAAACTAAAATATATACGACCTTTGAAGAAGGCAGTATATATTTTATGTTGGGGAAAAATGAACTGGTATCTTGGTATAGAACATATATTGAGCAGGAAAGAATTATTAATCAAGGAACTCCAGAAGAGCTTCAAGCCTTTGCTAAAAAGACTGGAGCTGCTTATGCATTACTGGAAACTAAATCAAGTTTGTTTCTAGACTTTGAAAGACGAAAACAAGTCTGGATAAAGGGAGATATTCTATCAGTTATTAAATTTAAATAAAAAAATACGACCCCGGAAAAATCCGGGGTCGACAGCTAGTTTTTTACCAACTTAAGAAATTCTACGTACTCTCTAATATACTCTTCTTCTTTGTATTTAATAGAGTTAAGTACAAGAAGAACAGTGTTGGGGGTAAAGTCCTTGAGCCAATGCCACAACATTGGTCCTGTGTACAAGGCTTGGGATTCGGAAGTAAGAACAACTTCTTCCTGGTGTCTGCCATCATCTAGTGAGAAAGTTACAGAACCAGAGATGCAAATATGCAATTGCTGATTCTTTTTGTGGGCATGACCTCCTCGAATAGATTCTAAGGGAACATTTGTTACCCAGAATACTCTACGAATAGGAAAGGGAACATGGGATTTTTCTTCCGCAAATCCCAGTTTTCCTCGAGGGTCAGCCTTGGAAGGCAGGGTAATTAGTCGCGAGTTTTTTATGTGCATCTATGCGAACTATAACAAATATTGATGGAGTAGCAATGTATTGATATACAGTATTTTTTGTAGTATATTCAAGCAATAATCCTATGAAAATATCCGTTGTTCTGCCAGTTTATAATGAGGAAAAGAACATACCAATTCTATACAAAGAACTCACAGAGGTTCTTTTAAATATTAATGTTGAGTACGAAGTAATCATTATTAATGATGCTTCGAGAGATAAAAGCTTGGAAGTAATACGAGAACTTGCTCAAAATGATAATCATGTAAAAGTGGTTAATTTTAAATGGAATTCAGGGCAGACTGCTGCAATGTCAGCAGGCATCAAGCTTGCAACTGGAGATATAATAATTCCTATGGATTCTGATCTCCAGAATGATCCAAATGATATTCCTGAGTTTCTAAGTAAATTAAATGAGGGATTTGACGTTGTATCAGGTTGGAGAAAAAACAGAAAAGATTTTGCTATTAGCAGAAGATTGCCGTCAGTTATTGCTAATTGGCTTATACGTAAAATTACAGGCGTAAAAATCCATGATTACGGATGTTCCATGAAAGCTTATAGAAGTGAGATTATTAAAGATGTATTGCTTTATGGCGAAATGCATCGCTTCATTCCTGCATATACCGCTTGGCATGGTGGAAAAATTACTGAAATAGTTGTAAACCACAGAGCTAGGACTTTTGGAAAGACTAATTATGGGATAGGTAGGACATTTAACGTACTTCTTGATCTTGTTGTAGTAAAGTTCCTTTCAAAATATATGAATAGACCTATGCATTTCTTCGGAGGTATAGGGTTTGTGTCTTTTTTTATTGGTTTATTGATGGGAACTTTATCTGTCGTTCTAAAGTTTACTCATTTGAGAGATTTTGTTGATACTCCGCTTCCTGTTTTTTCAGCTCTCTTTATTATTGTTGGTGCTCAGATGATTGCTATGGGAGTTATTGCTGAAATGCTGATGAGGGTTTATTACGAATCACAAAACAAGACACCATATCAGATAAGAGAGACAATTAATTTTTAAAATTATGTGTGGAATAGCCGGATATTGGGGAGAAGGCAATGAAGAGATATTGAGTAGTATGGTAGATGCTGTATCTTATCGTGGTCCGGACGATAAAGGAGTATTGATCCAAGGGGGAATAGGTATGGCTCAAAGAAGACTCTCTATTATTGATGTTTCATCATCTGGCCACCAACCTATGTCTAATGAAGATGGAACGATTACAATAGTATTCAATGGTGAAATATATAACTATGAAAATCTAAGATCAGAACTCTTATTAACACATGACTTTATAGGAAGAAGCGATACAGAAGTTATTGTTCATTTATACGAAGAAATAGGTGAATCAGTATTCTCCCGCCTCGAAGGGATGTTTGCAATTGCACTTTATGATTCTAATAAAAATAAGCTGTACTTGGCTCGAGACAGGATGGGAAAAAAACCATTATACTGGTCTATCAGTGAGAATTCTTTTCTATTTGGTTCGGAACTCAAGGTCTTAATGAAGCACCCAGCTTTTAAGAAAGAAATTGATCTTGAATCACTTAATAAGTATTTCGCATACGAATACATTCCAACACCCCACTCTATTTTCAAGAATACATTTAAACTGGAACCAGGTTGTTTCTTGGTATGGGATGGAAAAAAATCGGAGAAAAAAATCTTTTGGGAACCGAGCTTTTTACCTAAAACCGAGTCTTTTTCAAAATCCCTTGAAGCTCTTGGAGACACATTATCTTCTGCAGTTAAAGACAGACTTGTATCTGCTGATGTTCCAATAGGAGTTTTTCTTTCTGGAGGTTTAGACAGCAGTACAATAGCTTACTACGCTGCAAAATCCGGATTAGGAAAAATAAAAACATTTTCAATTGGATTTAAAGAGTCAACATTTGATGAGTCTGTTTATGCCCGAGAAGTTGCTGATTTCTTGGGTACGGAACACTATGAAAAAATTCTTTCGATCGAAGATGGTATAGGAATTATTTCTAAAATAGGGGATTGTCTGGATGAACCTATGGCTGACAGTTCTATCTTACCTACATATTTACTATCCAAATTTGCTCGTGAGTATGTGACTGTTGCTCTTGGGGGTGATGGTAGCGACGAATTGTTTGCAGGGTACGACACAATCACTGCTTTATTTTTTGCACGTTTTTATCAGATGATTCCGAAATTTATCAGGACAAAATTAATTGCTCCAGTGATTAGGATGCTTCCAACTTTATACTCAAATATGAGCTTGGATTTCAAATTAAAGAAATTTACAGAAAATTTTGAAGGAAATAAGAACTACCTCAACCAGAGATGGCTTGATGCTTGGAGTGAGAAGGAAAGAAGTAGATTATTTGAGAAGAATATTACTGAAAAGCTTAAAGATAAAAACGTATATGAAGATATTGATCGATATATAAGTGGATGCGATTCGAGTGATTTTTTTGATCAGCAAACACTTTTGTTTGAACGAATGTATATGATGGATGGAGTGTTGGTTAAGGTTGATCGGGCCAGTATGATGAATTCTCTTGAAGTAAGAGCTCCATTTCTGGATACTAGAGTTGTGAATCTAGCTAATCATCTTCCTGAAAAATTCAAATTTAAAGGCTTAGAAAGAAAGTTCATTCTAAAAAGGTTAATGAACGGAAAGTTGCCTTATAATATAATTTATCGAAAAAAGAAGGGATTTGGTGTTCCAGTTGCAGAGTGGTTTAGAAAAGAATTGAAACCTTTTCTAGAGGACTATCTAAGTGAGAAATCTATCAAGTCGATGGAGTTATTTAATTATAAATATATCCAAAAAATTCTTAATGAACATTTTGAAGGAAGAAAGGATAATAGAAAGCAAATTTGGAGCCTGCTAGTCTTTGCAATGTGGTGGAGAAAATGGATAATGTAAAAAAATGAAACAAAGTCACTATGATGTAATGTATAATATGGAGCTTTATCATTGGTGGTATCGCGTCAGGAGGGATTTAATTCATGATCTTATTCATGCACACTTGGATTTAGGTAGACGACTTTCCATTCTAGATGTTGGGTGTGGAGGTGGAGCATTAATGAAGGAACTAGAAATTTACGGAAACGTCTTTGGTGTAGATTTTTCTGATACAGCAATAGATTTTTGTAAAAGAAGAAATATAACTAATGTTCAAAAATCAGGAATAGAATTATTACCGTTTCCTGCTGGTCATTTTGATCTAGTCCTTGCGATGGATGTTTTAGAGCACATTCCGAAAGACGATGATGGAGTCAGGGAAGTATTTAGAGTTTTAAAGTCTGGAGGAATATTGATAGTGTTTGTTCCAGCCTTCATGTTTTTATGGGGCATTACTGACGAGCTTAGCCAACATTATAGACGGTATACTATTGCACAAGTGAGCTCTATTGTTGAGAGCAAGGGGTTTACTGTAGTAAGAAAAAGTTATTTCAATACTTTTTTATTCATACCTATTGCTGGATTGAGACTATTGGTTAGGTTATTTAGGATAAAAACCAGAGATGAGAATAAAATTGGTGGCAGATTTATTAATAAAATATTGTATATGATTTTTTCTATCGAACGTTTAATTCTTCGATATATTAATATGCCTTTCGGTGTATCTTGTATGATAGTAGCTAAAAAATAGTCCGTCTTTTGTGCTTGTGCTATTATTGTAAAATATAGTTTAATTAGCAATATGACACAAATAACAAAAGAAGAAATATCACTAGGTTATGATGCAATAGCAGACAGGATTCACCATGGGCTAGATACTAAGTTTTATAAAAGGGTGGTGGCTATACAATCAGTATATAAAGGGAAAATTCTCGATGTTGGCTGTGGAGGGGAGACCTCATTAGAATGGTAAGTAAGATTTCAGAACCAAGGACAGAGTTCTACGGTTTGGATATTTCTGAGAAGCTCTGTCAAATAGCTAGGCAAAATAATCCAGAAGCAACTATAGTTAAAGGTGATGCAGAAAATCTTCCATATGCAGACAATACTTTCGATATTGTTTTGATGACTGAAACTCTGGAACATATGCTGGATTACTCAAAAGCTGTCAAAGAAGTTGAAAGAGTTCTAAAGTCAAGAGGTGTCTTTATTGTGACTGTTCCAAACAGAGATTGGCTTCAATATGATTTCTATAAGCCTTTCATCGACAAGCATCGATTCCAGCCCGTCCAAGATCATTATTTTAGATTCACTGAGTTGACAGACTTATTGGAGAGTAATAATTTTCGAATTCTAAAACACAAAGGCTCTGATAATCTTTTTTACTATGGATGGAAGCATACTATCGAACAGGTAGGTGCATTCTTTCTACCATTCCTATATAAAAAGATGAAGCGTTTGATAGTTAAATCTGTTAATGAGAAATAAGCATTAAGATTGATTTTGCCTGGTTTATAGATATAATAGGCATATGTCACGCCGTATTTTAATAACTGGAACTACCGGTGATTCAATGCCTCCACCATATGCCGGAATTCCAAATGTATCCTTACTTTACGCTAGAACTTGGAAAAAAATGGGACAGGAAGTAGGGGTGACATTTGTTTACAGACCTGAAGATGCTGATGACTTAGGAGCTAACGCGAGATATTTCTTTGAATATTCTAGCAAACCCAATAAGCTCAAGAAGTTATTTTTTTTAATAAAGTATTTTATAAGGAATCCTCTGCTTTATTTTAAGTTACTGAATAGTTATTTGAAAATCTGTCCAAGATTAACAATCGAGGTTCTTCTTTATTCAGCCTATGGGATATTTATGGACGGTGTTATTGAGGAATTTAAGCCAGATATTATACTTGCTCAAGCGGCTTTGATAAAGACCTTCATGATTTGTGAGATTGCTAAAATAAAAAAGATTCCTGTAGTATTCAATACCTATGCAGAAGTCCATGATTTGCGTATGGGAGTTAATAAACATTTAGATAAAGAGCAAAGAGACAGATATTGGACATACTTTCTTAATATGAGCGCTTTGGTAATCGGAATGGATAACTGTTCTGTGGGTCCTTTGATGTATCTTCCGCCAGAGAAAGTTAAAGTATTCTATGATACATGTGATTATAGTTCATATCAGGTAGTGATAAAAGAAACAAAGGAAGATCTTAGAGAGTCATTCGGTCTTCCTCACGACCTTTTTCTTGTCGCCATGATGGGAGCTTTTCACTATAGAAAAGGACATGATCAGCTGATAAAAGCTATATCGATACTGAAGAAAAAAGGTATCAAAGTTGGCGCGACTATTGTTGGAGGACCAGTAGGTCTTCAAAAATGGATAGACTTAGCTAAAACAGAAGACGTGCAAGATAGGGTATTCTTTTTTCAAGATTTTTCCGAAGATAAAAAAATAAGACTTTATAAGTGTATTGATGCTTATGCCAACTTATCCAACAGCCCCCGAAGCTGCGGTTTAGATCTTGCTTTGCTTGAAGCAATGTCATGTGCCTTACCAATAGTTGTATATGACAACGGAGCTCTTCCAAGTTCGGTGGATCAAGATAAGAATGGCTTCGTCGTGGAAACAGGAAATATTGAGAAAATTGCTGAGGCAATTCAAAAGTTATATTTGTTATCTGAAGATGAGAGAGTGGCTAAGGGTAAACACAGTAGTCTTATAGCTTCCAAAACAGATGTTAATCTTACTGCAGCAATAAAGCTCAATTGGTTTGAGGAGGTAATAAGAGATTTAAAATGAAACTAATTTATGCTGCACAAATAGGTTTGTTCGACGACTGGGCTCATACAGTGCAGATCATGAAGATGTGTGAGGCTTTTTCTGAGAATGGATTGGAAGTGGAGCTGGTAGTACCAAAAAGAAAAAACTTAAAAAATCTTGATCCATTTGTATACAATCATACAAAGAAAATATTTAAGATAACTAAGTTGCCCTACATAGATATTTTTCTTGGAAATTCTAACCCTTTCTTTTATTGGCTAAGGTTAGTTTCTTTTTTGGTTTCTGCAAAGACATATCTTATGTTTGCTGACTTTGATATTTTGTATACTCGCGAAATTTACGCAGGACTATTTTTCAGTAATGTCATAATGGAAAGGCATTCATTTCCAACGAACACTAGAAAAATCTATAAACACATCCTTCAAAAAGTAAGTAGAATCGTGGTTCTAACTTCTTTTATTAAGTCCAAGATTGTAGAAATAGGAATAGCACAAGATAAAATCATTGTTTGTCCAGACGCTGTACAGCTAGAGGATTTTTCTAACATCGCCACCATACAAAAAGCTAGGACTAAATTATCCTTATCCACAGAAGATTTTTTATTTGGGTACATTGGAACTTTGAAGACTATGGGAATGGAGAAGGGGGTAGGATGTGCTATCGAAGCTCTTAATCATCTACCTTCAAATTATAAACTCTATGTGGTAGGAGGTGAGCTTTATGATATTGACTATTACAAAAAAATAGCTGAATCATCTCTGGTTTCAGACAGAGTAATTTTTGCTGGAAGAGTTTTACATAAGGACGTACCATTGTATATTAGTGCATGTGATGCTTTAGTAGCACCGTTTCCAGAGAATGAGCATTATAGTTACTTCATGTCTCCCTTAAAGATCTTTGAATATATGGCTTCACAGCGACCAATCATCGCTTCTGATCTACCGTCTCTTCGAGAAGTGCTAACAGATGGAGAAACAGCAATACTTATTCCACCTTCAGACGCAATATCACTTGCAAAGGCAATACAGACGATATCTGTAGACAATGAATTAGCTGAATCCTTGGTAAAAAGAGCTTATGATGAGGTAATAAAGAATTACACTTGGAAAATAAGAGCGAAAAATATTCTAAACTCACTAAAATGAAGCATCTCATACTGATGCCTACATACAACGAGGCTGAAAATATTGAAAAGATAATCATGCAAATAATGAGTATGTGTGATGAGGTTTACCTGAAAATAATTGATGATAATTCTCCAGATGGAACAGGAGATGTAGTAAGCAAACTACTGCCAACTTTTCCTCACCTATCATTATTATCCAGATCTAGGAAGAACGGTTTAGGTAAAGCGTATATCAACGGATTCCGAGAAGTAATCAAGGATAATTCTGTCACGCATATTTTTATGATGGATGCAGACATGTCTCACAACCCTATCTATATAAAAGAAATGGTTTTACAAAGTACAGATTATGACTTAGTTATAGGTTCAAGATATATAAAGGGTGGAGGAACTGTAGGGTGGGAATTATGGAGAAGGATGTTAAGTTTTTTTGGTAATATGTATGCTCGTATTGTAACTAGAATGCCAGTTAAAGATATGACTGGTGGTTTTAATTGTATAAATATAGAAAAGATAAAAGAAATTGACCTGGATTCTCTGGACTCGTCTGGCTATGCTTTTATCATGCAGTTGAAATATAGTTTGTTTAGAAACAATGCTTCCATAAAAGAAATTCCAATAATTTTCGTTAATCGTCTTGGTGGTGAGTCAAAGATTTCCAATAATATTATCAGCGAAGGGATTTTAGCACCATGGAAAATGATATGGAAAAAATAAACTGTCCTCTTTGCGATAATACATTTGTGAATTTTTTTAGTAATAAAAAAAATTACAAATTATATAAGTGTCAAAAATGTAAATTACTCTTTGTGTATCCTTTGCCAATAAGCCTGGATGTTTACGATAAGACTTATTTTTCTGGCGCTGATAAGGGTTTTGGATATGTAGATTATGATCTTGATAAACAGCCAATGATTCCAGTCTTTAAGAAATATCTGGAGATAATTTCTTCACTTGGAATAAAAAAAGGAAAACTTCTTGATGTTGGCTGTGCTACAGGTTTTTTTATGAATATTGCCAAAGATTTTGGATTTGAGGTGTATGGTGTTGAAATGTCAGATTTTGCAGCCCAAAAAGGTCGTGATGCTGGCTTGAATATTATCACAGGACCTTTGGAAGGATCTAATTATCCAGATAGTCATTTTGATGTAATTACTATGTGTGATGTGTTAGAGCATGTTTCTTCCCCCAAAGATGTCTTGGCGGAGGCAAAACGCATACTAAAGAAAGGGGGAGTGCTGATGGTCAATACTCCTGATTCTGAAAGTTTGTGGTCTAGACTCTTTGGTTCAAGATGGCATCTGATTCTGCCACCAGAACACCTGCATTACTTTTCACCTTTCACATTGAACTACTATCTTTCTAATCATGGTTTCAAGACAATGATAAATACAAAAATAGGTAAGTTGTTTACCTTCCAATATATTTTTATCATGCTTTATAAATGGCAAGGATTGAAGATTTGGCAAACTATGTCAAGTTTTTTCTCAAAAGGTTATTTTTCCCGATTTTTCATTCCAATAAACCTTTATGATAATTTCTTCATGATATTAAAGAAAACAGATGAACAGTAAATTATCCTGTGAAAAAATTATATTTGGTTTTTTGATTCTAAGCTTTTTTATAGGTATTTGGCATGCCTTCCCTATGTTCAATGTTATTGGGGATGAAATGTATTATGTAGGTGGAGTATTGCGAGCAATGGAACATCATACGATTATTCCTGCTCATGGTGATGTTCCATACGGTACACTTACATTTATTTTAAATTATATATTAACTGTCTTTTACCTCATTATATTAGTGCCTTTTTTTAAGTTTAAAATAATTTTACTAAAGTTATTTCTGGTAAAGTATCCCACTATCATGTACTTATCACGCAGAGTTTTGAGTTCGGTCTTAGCTATTGTAATGCTTTTTGTAATCAATAGGTTATTGGAAAAAGAGTTCCAGGACACAAAGGTTAGATTATATTTGTTGATACTTTTATTTACAAACATAATAACAACCCTTATTTTGCATACTGGTAAGATGTGGGTTTTGAGTGTCCTTTTAATAATCATTTCTTTCTATTATCTTTATCAAACTCTTGAAGAAAAAGAACACAATGTAGGATCACTGGAAAAGTCAGCTTTTTTGAGTATCCTTTTTTCTTTTTTAGCCTTATCTAACTTTCCATTAAATTTTTACTCTTTGATAAATATACCAATAATGATTTCTGTTTTTAGGAAAAAAAGAGAATTCATAGTAAAGATAGTTAAGTATACAGTTGTATGTTCTATAATATTTATCGGACTTACTTTGTATAACTTTTCAAGTATCAGAGATCAGATTATAAGTATTTTTACCCTATATCACCCTATAACTTCTGGGCTGACAAAAAACTTAAATTTTTTTCAAGCTTTTTATATCTATTTTATAAAAACTATTATACTTTTTCCTTTGTTACTTCTAACTTGGTTTATAGTACTTAAGGACGAGATAAAAAATAAGCGTTTGTTTTATATATCAGGCATCTATTTTTTATCTTATTTTTTTCTTATCACACTAGTTGCGAATTGGTCGACAGACATCAAAACTGATTTGAGGTATCTGTTTCCTTTTGGATTTTTTTTAATATTTATATTAAGCAGTTATGATATCAAATTCCGAAAAATATTTTATGCCTTAGGATTTATTTCAATTTTCTTTCAAATCCTAATTCTTTATTACTTATCTATTCCTACAACTTATAATCAGGCATATAACTGGATAAATAATAACCTATCTACAAAGGAAGTGATTATTGTAAATAAGGTGGCAGAGTTACAACTAATAAAGAATAATAGCTCATCGAATATCACCAAGGATCAATCCTGTGCTACTAAATGTCAGAATATCATTAATTTTGATCTAAATAGTGAGTTCAAACCTTTTGTCGTGGACCTATTAAGTGAGGATATTGATGTATCAAATCAGAAAGTCGATATGTACTATATCTCTGAGACAAAACTAACAGACCCATCGATAGAAATGATAGAGAGTTTTGATAATCCCACAAAATATTATCATTCAGTAGAGTACAATATTGGAAGTTATTTTGATCTAGAATTATTTAAGTTAAAGAATTTTGGTAAGAATATCTATATTTATAAAAAGATCAAAACTGAAAATAAATAAATTGTTCTGTGCTATATACAGAGAATACTACAATCGAGATTACCAAGGCTGAGTAAACCATCGATCTTATCCATATAGGTTGACTATTAAATACCAATCCTAGTGGTTTAATGTTTTGAATATGCTCGGTTATTAATATAATGAGTATTCCTCCCAATGAGATTAGAAGATCGCTTTGGCTGAAACCCAACGCATTGAAAGGATAATAAAAAATATTCATTATATATAATGGTGATAAATTCCATCTTACAAAAATTTGTCTAATGAATTTAAATGCTATAGATAGATTAGAAGATCTGAAGAATATCCAACTAAAGCTCACTAAGCTAAATGTAAAAATAGTTTGTATAAATTTATGTAGTTTTGGAGCATAAAATAAACCTGTTGCTTTTAGAACTACTTCTCTCCATTTTTTTGTTACAAGCCCAAATACCAAGTAAAGTCCATGCAAAGCTCCCATGATAACAAAAGTCCATCCAGCACCATGCCACAAGCCTGTAACAAGGAAGGTGATAAA
>JACDEV010000011.1 GCA_013816135.1 Patescibacteria group bacterium
GAATCAGTATTAAGAATGTGTTGCGGGTATGGTTTAGTGGTAGAACACGTCCTTGCCAAGGACGAGACGCGGTTTCGATTACCGCTACCCGCACAAAAACGAAGTTTTTGTGCGTAATCGAAACGGCCGGAGCGGGCACCTAGTCAACAGACTAGGTCGCGAGGCGGGGTCGGCATAAATTTGTGAGTGGCGACGAACAAATTATATGTGACTTCGATTACCGCTACCCGCACAAATTTAGGCACATTGTGGTCACGGATAATTTTGTTTTCGTCAAAACAAAATTTCCGCTACCCCGCCTCGGCCGTTTTGTTTTCTAACAAAACATGCCTCCGTCCCGCACAAGCTTGAGAAAATCTCCAGAAGTGGAGATTTTCTCTCATGTGCGCCCGGCAGGAATCGAACCCACATCCACGGTTCCGAAGACCGGTACTCTATCCGTTGAGCTACGGGCGCATTAGGATTTATAGTAACACAAATCGCCTATTTGCCAATTGAGGATGAATTTTCTGTTAAAACTGGGGATAAGTCTGTGTACATGTGTATTAAAGACATAGTCCTTGATTTTGCCTTCTAATTAAACATTATTATGTCTGTTTTAATAAATGGCTAATAATAAGGATTATTTTAATAAGACATGACTTTAAAGCCTTAATTTGCGGAAATTCAATTAATACGTTTCACGTGAAATTATAAAACATGTTATTTGTGAAACAAGCTCAAATAAATGATAATATAGAGAACATATATAGTAAGAATGTTTCATGATTAACAATAAAATTCCAAAACCACCTACTGAAAAGCAGATTATTGGGCGAAAAGGAGAAGATTTAGCTTGTGAGTATTTATTGAAAGAAGGTTTCTCAATTGCTGATCGTAATTACAATAGAAAGTGGGGTGAATTGGATATTGTGGCTAAGAAAGGTAAAAAAATACATTTTGTAGAAGTAAAAAGTGTTACTCGTGAAATATCAGATAATAATGTTATTCATGAAACAAAAGAAGGGTATAGACCAGAGGATAATATGCATCCCTGGAAACTCCAAAGACTAGGTAGAGCTGTTCAGTCCTATTTATTAGAGAAAGACATTCCTGATAATGTCGATTGGCAGTTTGATGTGGTTACAGTTTATATAGATGAAAATAAAAGACTCCACAAAGTTTTTATGCTTGCAGACATTGTCCTATAGAGAAAGTTCTCGTTACAATTTTTAAAAACACGTATAAATCGCTGGTGCGATTTTACTATGCTCGTCAATCAAGAAAACAATCTTCCTCGATATTGGTCCTTTCGCAAACTTGCTTCGCTCAAACAGTGCTTCGGACTGGCATATCTCGTCGTTGTTTTCTAATTAACTGTGCAATGTTTTGAAAAATTGTAATTTCAAACTTTTGTGTTAAACTGGCTTAGTATTTTGTTGGATTTCGGGGTGTAGTGTAACGGCTAACATTCCTGTTTTGGGAACAGGCGACTCAGGGTTCGAATCCCTGCACCCCGACAAAAAAATGAAAAGAGTTTTTATAATCCACGGATGGGAAGGGAACACAGAAAATAATTGGTTCCCTTGGATAAAAAATAATTTAGAAACAAAGGGTTTTAACGTGATTATTCCGGAAATGCCTGACACTGAAACTCCTGTAAAAGCTGTGTGGTTAAAGACTTTGCAGGATTTGATAAAAAATCCAGATAAAGATACTTATTTTGTTGGACATAGTATGGGTTGTCAGGCGATTCAAAGATATTTAGAAAACATGAAAAATGGAGAAATTGTCGGAGGTGCTGTTTTTGTTGCTGGATGGATAAATGACCCAAAATGGGAGGGGAAAACCGAAGATGAAATAAAAGTTGTAGAGGATTGGTTTGATCAGCCGAAAGATTACAACAAAATAAAAAGTCATTGTAGAAAATTTGTTTCCATTTTTTCAAGCGATGATCCTTTTATTTTACCTACAAATTGGAAAGAAGCAGAGGAAATTCTTGGGGCGAAAGTTGTTATCGTTCCAAATAAAAGTCATTTTCACGATGAAGCCGGTATTATTGAGTTACCCGAAGCACTTGAAGCGTTGCTTGAAATTTCAAAATAAATAATGCCTTTCAAAAAAACTACAGAAGATTTTGTTTGTGAAAAATGTGGAATTGAAGTTTCTGGGAATGGTTATACAAATCATTGTACGCAATGCTTGTGGTCAAAACATGTTGATGTTTCTCCTGGTGACAGAGCAGGGGAGTGCTTAGGGATGATGAAACCAATTAGAGTTGAGAAAAAAAGTGGGGAATACACTATCATCCATCAATGTATAAAATGCGGTTTTGAAAAGCCAAATAAGGCTGTAAAGGAGGATAATTTCGATATGTTAGTCCAAGTAAGTACTGAGAATTCTAAAGAGTTTAAGGCTTAAGAAGTTCGTCGGTGATGAGTGTTGTAAGATGAGGTGCTGTTTCTGTCTGAAACTTTGTTGCAAAGTCAGCGCTGTTTTGAGAGAGGATTTGTTCAAGACTCCACCCTGTTTCGGTTTGGATAGCTCTGTTGATATATCCAATTGTAATTGCTCGTAGATCTCTTGCGTTTGTTGAGTTGGCTTCAGAACTAGTGGTGATTATGCCGATAATATTTGATTTTCCATCTATTACACCGCCTCCAGAAGCTCCTTTTTGGGAGACCACTGTTCCTGGAACTGATATAAGATCAATCGTATTTTCCTTGTAAGTATAATAATCCTGAACTGTAGTTTCTGCACTGGTAATATTTAAATTTTGAAGGATAGAAAGCCCACCTAAAAATCCTGCAGGATAAGAGACAAGGACAACTGGATCACCAATTAAAATAGTTTCATTGGCGTTCGGAGTAATATGATTAAAACTACTTGGTAAAATACCTCCCTCTATTTTTCCTGTTATTCTTAGCAAGGCAAAATCGTTTTCACCTGTTCCTTGAGGATTAGTATCTTTCAAAACTGTTTTATTTGCTTCCACCCATTTAGGTGAGATATACATAAGTTCTAGATTGTAAACTGGATAGGCGGGACTACCTGTTCTAGCTACACATGTAATAAAATTCTTTATTCGGAAGTTATTCAGTAAAAAATACTGTGCCACATGTGCGTTCGTGAGGATTACTCCTTGAGAACTAATTATTACTCCTGTTCCAGAGATAGGGGATAACTCACTTCCTTTTACGGTACATAGAATATTTACAGTTGCGCTTCTAGCGAAAGTATTTATTGCTGTAAAATCAGCTGGAGGTAGTACTGCTTGTACAGTAGTAGTCGCTTTTAAAATTGATTCGCTTGCTACAGGCGGGATAATAACTGCTTCTGTAGAGACTGGTATTTTTGGTGTAGTTGTGGCAACAATTGGTGTCGCGGTTGCTGTTTTTGAAAGGGATTTAGCTGGAGTATTTTTACTAACTTTAGTCGTAGGCTTTAAAGTTGGCTTGGAAGGCACATATTTTTTTACAGGAGTGGTCTCCACTACAGGTGTTGTAATGGTTTTTTGGACGGTTTTGTGGCTACCCATTCCCCAAATCTGTGAAGCTATTAGTAATGTGACTCCAATTATTTTATGCATCGATAAGGCGCATTATACTCGATTTCTCCTAAAATTGCAGGTGCAGGTTTTTTTTGTTAATATGGCTTTATTGCGGGATTAGTTTATCGGTAAAATAACAGTTTTCCAAACTGTGGTGAGCGGTTCGACTCCGCTATCCCGCACAAATGAAAAGCGCCATGAGGCGTTCTTTTCATTGATGCAGGATAAGCAAAGCGAAGCTTTGCGGCGGAGTCGAAGGCCGGAGCGATTCTTGGTTTGGTAAAACAAAGACGCGAGGCGGGGTCGAGGAAATTTGCGAGTGACGACGAGCGAATTATCCGTGACCGACGAACCTAGGCCGAACATTATAGTGCTTTTTGGTAAAACCGTCGGTTTCCAAGAAGTGAGACATCCGCTTTATTCTTGAGTGTCGACGATAGAAAATTCGGAGGGCGACTCCGCTATCCCGCACAGGTTTTGATAGCCTTTATTTATCCGAGGAGATAGTATTAATTTATGAAAAACACTGAAAAGGCTCTGAAATGGATTGTTGGCATTTTAGAATCAAAGAATGTTATTTTTCAAGTTTCAGGTGGATTTGCTGCTAACTTGTACGGTTCAAAAAGGGAATTGGCCGATATTGATATAGATATAGAAAATAATAGTTTTGATAAAATATTGGATGAGGTTAGGCTGTTTATTATATTTGGTCCGAACCAGTACATAGATGAAAATTGGAATTTGAAGTTGCTAACTTTAAGTTATGAGGGTCAAGAAATAGATATTTGTGGAGAAACAAAGATATTTAATAAAATTTATGGTTGTTGGGTAGAACTTAAAACAGATTTTTCCAATAGTAATTATTTACCAATTTATGGAATTACAATACCTGTTATTCAAAAAGCGGCTATAGTTGAATACAAAAATAAATTACAGAGGGAAGTTGATCTAGAAGACATTAAAGCTTTATCATAATTTAGGCTGTGGATTTATCCAGCTTCCTTTTTTAAATCAAGGGTGTATCATTATATACGGAAGAGTTACATCACCTTGGGATTATCTCTGGATCTATGCTCCTAGAAATTGGTTAACCACGGTCAAGCCGAGGCCGCATCGTCCAAAACGTTGCACCCAGCCTTGATAAAGTTACCCCATTTAGAGCTTGCTCCAGGAATACTTCCCAGCTTCTATGCCTGCAGTTACATCTCGTAATTGCAGGCATTCGTCGTATAAATTATTTTTTTCAAATTAAAAAACACCCAATTGGGTGTTTTTTAATTTTCCTCTAGAGAAAATATTCAAAAATTTTCAGATTTGATTCAAGATCGAGGCAGAGGAGGAATTTGAGAGGAGCCATACAAAAGTATGGTGACGATCAAATTGCCGAAATCTAACAAAGATATTGGACAAATCTGGATATTTTTACTTGACGGCTTCTTTCAAGGCCTTAGCCGCTCGAAACTTAGGAACTTTCATTGAAGGAACAGAGATAGCTTCACCTGTTCTTGGATTTCGAGCCTGTCTTGCTGCTCGAGTCTTTGTTGAAAAGATTCCGAGACCTGCAATTGAAACTTCACCTCCTTTTTTCAATGTTCCGATGATTGATTCAATCATTAAATCTACAACTTCTTCTGCTTGAACTTTTGTTCCAGCTAACTTATCGTGCACTGCTTCTACAATTGATGCTTTGTTCATGATTTATATTCTTAGAAATACTACTTTTTTCGTATAATAATTTCTTTCGACCTCTCATCTACTATAATCGTATTATATACTAAGGCTTTTTCAGCGCAATAGGTTGACGAACATTATTTATTGTATCTAAATGTCAAAGCGAAAAAACTATTTTTACGAGACTTGCGCAAGGCGGGTAGCCGAGCATAGCAAAATCCTAGTAAGGATTTATGCGTGTTGAGTAAAAATAGTTTTATGAGCTTCTTTTACCTAGCAAATTCAATAGTTCTTGATTCACGTATGACTGAAACCTTAATTTCTCCAGGATATTTGAGTTCGCTTTCTATTCGAATAGCTATATCTCTAGCCATTTTCTTTGCTTCTAAGTCAGTTACTTCTGTAGGAGTGACAAATACTCTTATCTCACGGCCGGCTTGCAAAGCATAAGACTTTTCAACACCTTTAAATGATAAGGCAACAGCTTCAAGATCCTTAAGTCGTTTCAAATAATTTTCAACACTGTCACGTCTTGCTCCTGGTCTACCTCCTGAAATAGCATCTGCGGCTTGAACTATCATAGATTCAACTGTTTCATAAGGATATTCTTCGTGATGAGCTTGCATAGCTTTGATGATGGCTTCATCAGTATCGAACTTTTGTAAAATTCTGCGGCCGATTTCCACATGTGTCCCAACAACTTCATGATCCAAAGCTTTTCCAATATCATGAACTAAAGCTCCAGCCTTTGCTACAGCAACGTTTGCGCCAATTTCTTCTGCGATCATTCCCGCAATGTGGGCCATCTCTATCGAGTGAGCAAGGACATTTTGTCCGTAACTTGTTCGGAAATGTAGACGTCCAAGAATAGAAACTATTCGCGGGTCCAGACCAAGCACTCCTGTTTCATATATAGCTTCTTCACCTTTTTCCTTAATAGTTTTCGCAATTTCCTGTTCAGCAACTTTGACCATTTCTTCAATTTTTGCGGGCTGGATTCTTCCATCAGCAATAAGTTTTTCTAGAGCAGTCTTAGCAATCTGTCTTCTAACCGGATCAAATGAAGAGATAGTAATTGATCCTGGAGTATCATCTACAATAACTTCTACTCCCGTGCAACGTTCAAAAGCTTTTATATTTCTTCCTTCTTTTCCAATTATTTTTCCTTTTATTTCGTCGTTAGCGATAGTGACATGAGTTGTAAGCATGTCAGAAGAGACTGAATTAGCTAGTCTCTGGATAGAAGTCGCAAGTATTCCTTTGGCTTTTTCTTCTAATTTTTCCTGACCATGCATTTCAAGCTTTTTCATCTGAACTAAAATATCTTCCTCAGATTCCTTTTCTACTGACTTCATTATCTGTTCTTTTGCCTGTTCGGGACTAAGTTTAGCGATTTTTTGAAGCTCATCTGTTTTTTCTTTTTCAATTTTTTCAGCATTTTCTCGGATAGTTTTAATCTCGATAATTTTTTTCTTTATTTCTTCAACTTCTTTTTCGATATCTGTCTGTCTATGATCAAGAAGCTCATCTTTCTTAATAAGTCTTTCTTCAGCTTTTTTGATTGTCTCTTCCTTCTGTTTTATCTCTAGTCTAGAAGTCTTCAAAAGCTCTTCAGCTTTTTTGTCTGCTTCCTCAATGATTTTCTGCTCCTTGTCTCTAGCTTCGATCATCATTTGTTTGATGTCTAGTTCCATAGAGCCTTTTCTACCTAGTGATATTATAAGTCGCAAATAATAACCGAGCACAAGTGATACCACTGATGCAGAGGCTAGTAAGAGAGCTACTGTTTTTAATGACATTTTATACGGGTAACCCTTGCTTTTGCTTTCCTAATTGTGAAGTTTACTGAATAATGGCTCGAAAAAGGCGAATTTTGATCTTAAAGAATGAGAATTTCAGAATTTTCAGAAAATTTACAGGTAAAAACAAAAACTACAGATTATTAAATTTAATTCAATAATATTCACACTATAGTAGAGATATCAGAAAAAGTCAAAATCCTATAAAACTTTGTCGATAATACCGTATTTTTTTGCTTCTTCAGCGGACATAAAGAAGTCTCTATCCATATCCTTATCTACCTTTGAGAATGGCTGGCCTGTGTTTTTTGCAAACATTTTTCCCAAGCTTTCTTTGCTTTTTAGCATTTGTTTTGCAGATATTTCAATATCGGAGACTTTTCCTTCTATACCTCCGCCCCATGGTTGATGAATCATGACCTCAGCATTTGGAAGTGCAAATCTTTTACCTTTTGTTCCGGAAGCCAAAATATGAGCCCCCATTGAAGCCGCTAATCCCACAGCTAGAGTAGAAATCTCATTTTTTATGTGATTCATAGTATCTATTACAGCCAATCCCGCGGTAACAGAACCTCCTGGGGAATTTATGTAAAAGGAAATATCCTTTTTTGGATCTTCTGATTCCAGAAAAAGCATCTGCGCGATGATTAGATTAGCCACGTGATCATCGATAGGCCCATCTAGGAAAATAATATTATCTCGAAGTAATCTTGAGAAAATATCGTATGCTCTCTCCCCAAATTGTGATTTTTCAATAACTGTTGGTATTAACATAGGGTGAGTATAACAGAAGGGCTAAAACAGTCAAAATACTTAAATTTATTATCTGTGCTAGGCTATTTAGAGAGGTGTTCATGGAGAAAAGATTGTGCAAGAGGAAAGATTGCGAGAAGCCCTTGTCACGCTACAACAAGACAGGAGAGTGTTATCATCACAAGGCTCGCAAAGCTGGGGCCTCCAAGGCTCCATTTCCAATGAAGATTAGTGGTCAAATCTGGAGATAGGTAGCCTAATCGTATTCAAGATAACTCTAACTTTCGTGGATTAAGGGCGCCTTTGCGCCCTTTCCCTTTTATTAAATTAATGTACGATAAAGTTTATGAGATTGCATCGTTTTTACCTCTCCACTTCTATTTCTGAAGAAACATTCGATATTGCTGATCGGGATTTGATCCATCAATGGCGGACAGTTTTTCGTTACAATGTTGGAAGCCAAGTCATTCTTTTTGATGGATCAGGTGTAGATTACACTTGTATCATTTCGTCTCTAAGGAATTTGGGAGCAACCTTGTCTGTAGTTGAAAAAAAAGAGGTATCTTTTAAGCCGAAAAGAAATATTTGGCTTTGTATGGCTTTGATAAAAAAAGATAATTTTGAATTAGTGGTTCAAAAAGCCACTGAACTCGGCGTCTCTCACATCGTTCCTGTTTTGTGTGAGAGAAGTGAGAAAAAAAATATAAATATGGACAGACTTTATAAGATTGCTGTTGAAGCATCAGAGCAGTCAGGAAGAGGGGATATTCCAGTAATTTATGAGGTAACAACCGTGTCGGATGCTTTAGAAGAAACCTCTATGCCAGTAAAAAAGATTTTGCTGAATTTTGATGGTAAGCCTTTAACTTTAGATAATTTTGATGATTTAGCTATACTGATTGGTCCAGAAGGAGGGTGGAGTGAGAGGGAACTCAAGGTTTTTACAGGCAATAATGTTTCGAGTGCCTCGCTAGGAACACAAGTTCTTCGTGCAGAAACAGCAGCAATTGCTGTTTCAAGTCTTTTACTTCTGTAGTCAGGTCGTTGAACCAAAAGTTTTCTGAGACACTTCACAAGGTCGACGGACCGAGAATAGCAAAATCCTAGCAAGGATTTATGCGTGTTGAAGAAAACTTTTTGGGAAAATAGATTTATTGATTTTCTAAAAACTGAAATACAAGCTCATTAGTAAGAAAAGTCTCAACATACATTCTAACTCGAAATCGGTCAGCATCCTTGTAGTGAGATAGAATATTTTCCATCTCTTTTTTTATCTCCTCTTCTTTTGGTGCGATACTTTCATCTTTGGCAATCGTATTTAAAATAACCTGAGATTTCGCTCGCTTTATAGCTGTATCCTTCCATTCAGCTTTGACTTCATCTTCTGTTTTTTTGATATGTTTCAGATATTCCTCATATGAAATACCACCTTTGGCAATATCATCCTTGAATTGAGCTAGCATTTTTTCCAGTTCGCCTTCAACTATGATTTTT
The DNA here is from genome assembly GCA_013816135.1 of Patescibacteria group bacterium. Classification (GTDB taxonomy): domain Bacteria; phylum Patescibacteriota; class Minisyncoccia; order Phycocordibacterales; family DATDWN01; genus C7867-006. The sequence goes on from JACDEV010000011.1 coordinate 9,247, forward strand.
GGTAGATCAATAGTAGATTCGGCCATAATAGCTTCAAGAATATCTGTACGGCTTTTATCTTTTTCTTTTAGTCCTTTTTCAATATTTAAATTTTCTTTAATTTTTGCTTTGAAGTCCTCCACATCATTGAAGTCACCGAGCATTTTTACGAAATTTTCATCAACTGCTGGAAGATCTTCATCTTTAATTTCTGCATGATCATGAGAGTGTTCATCTATACCCAAGTCAGCATGCATTTTCTGATGAGCAATATTCTTTTGAAGATTTTTTATTACATCTTCTATCTCTTTCTCTGTAACTTGTGGAGTTTTCGCTTCTTTAGCACTTTCTTTTTTGGCTATTTTTTTATAATCAGCAAGTTTGATATCTGGCATAAGAGCAGTCTTTACTTTGAATTCAAGAGCGCTTCCTGTTCCAATCTTTATAATGTTTATCTCGGGTCTACCGATAGCATCTATATTGTGTTCATTGAGGATATTTGGGTATTCTTCTCCCAAAGCAATTTCGGCTGCTTCTTCCATAAGTCTCATTTCTCCAACTTTTTGTGCCACCATGTGGTCGGGCGCGTTTCCTTTGCGAAAACCAGGAAGCTCAACAGAATCTTTAAATTTTGCAATAGCTTTCTCTCGCATTAAGCTCATTTTCTCCGCTGTAATAGTACCAATAATCTCCAGCTCTCTTTCCGGTAAGTTGGTTATTTTTATATCTGTGTAGTTTTTTGATGTAGCCATAATGTTTTCTAGTCTATAGTTCTAAGTCTTTTTTGTAAAGCAAAAAACCGCGATTTCGCGGTTTTGCGTCTATACAAAAATTCTAATTAAGAATTTGTTTCAGCACTTAGATTGTTTAAATTTGTTGCATTTAGGTCGGATTCAATAGAGTTTAGATCGTCTGTTGAACTGACACTTTTTATCACAGCAGCTTCATTGTACTCATTATTAATTGCTGTAGTATCACTAACTAATGCTTCTTTTGACTTTGCTTCTTCTATTCTCTTTCCCCAGAAATAAAGACCTCCTAGTATTATCACTGCAATAATAATGATGATGCCTATTATAGAACCAATTGATGATTTATTTTCAAGTGTATTTTCTTGCATAGTTTTTTATTAGTTTCGAGTATTTACAGTTGTAGACGCTTCAACTTTTTGTCCATTTAGACCATTTAAACTCTTTAGGCTAGCAACCACTTTAGTTAGAGCTTCATGTCCTTCTCTAATATGTTTTTCAAGTTCTTTAGATAACATTTTTAAATTATTTAAAGCACTTTTTGCATCTTCCTTGTTTGTTGTGGAAGAAGTATTCTCTAGTGAAACTGTTGTTTGTGAAGCTACAGCAAGAGAAGAAAAAGTTGCCTTAGCTGCATCAAAGTGGACTTTAGCTTCAAGAACTAACTTTTCAGCCTCAGTTGTATTTCCTCCTGCAGCTTTGATTTTCTCTATTCTGCTATTTATTTTTGCCATGATAGATTCTTCTCTTTCAATTGTAGCAGTGAATCTAGCAGTCATCTTATCGAACCTATTTTCCATTCTTCTTTCTCCAATTTCCTTTCTTTCTTCTATTTTTCTATCTTTTATCTCAGCTCTTTTTTCCGATGAGCTTGCATTAGAATCTCTAATATCTTTTATATCCGCTTTTGCTCTTTCTCTCATTGCCTTTATGGCTTCTGTAGTACTAGCTTGCATAGCTTTTCTAGCTTCAAATACTTTTCTTGTTGGAAAGGGAAGGGGTCGTGTAGAACTAGAAGTAAAATTTACATCTGCTCCCACAGTGGTTTCTGCATAAGCTAAACTCGCTCCTCCGAATGCAAGGAAAGTTATTAGTGTGTTTAAAATGGTTTTTTTCATCATTATCAATTATTTTCTAATGTTTTCATTATACACGAAAAAACCTTATCAAGTTGATAAGGTTTTTTTGTATAAGTATTTATTCGAAATTTTTCAGATAAATTTCTTTGTATCTCTCTTCACACTCTTTTATAACTTTTATTGCTTCTATTTTATCAAAAAAACCTTTAGTTATACCAGTTCCTGGTTTCTTTAGGTGTTTATAGTGTTCCCAATAGTAAGTTGCTTCTTTAATAAATTGCTCTCCAAGGTCTTCAATAGTTTTTATGTGGTCACTTCGTCTGTCATCTGCCAAAACTGCGATAACTTTATCATCTATTTCACCATTATCTTCAAATTTCATAATTCCAATTATCCTTGCTTCAACCAGACATCCTGGTACAAGTGGCTCTGTGACATTTGCTATACAAACATCTATAGGGTCATTATCATAATCCCAAGTCATAGGGATAGCTCCATAGGAAAAAGGGTATGCAAGTGATGAATATCCCACACGATCCAACTTCAACTGGCCACTTTCGGTTATTATTTCATACTTATTTATGCTTCCATAATTGATTTCAATAATAGTATTAACAACATCCTCTTTACCATCTACAAAAGCAGGAATGGTGTGTAACAAATTAAGCATGTATTTTGAGGGTTTGTGATCTATGTGTGCCATATTTAATATTATAAGTTATTAATTAGAAATTTCGTCAGAAACCGCTACTTCCAGAGCTTCTTTCTTCGGCATTGCGGATTGGATGTCTATTTTCCAGCCTGTTAGCTTAGCGGCTAGTCTTACGTTCTGACCACCTTTTCCAATAGCTAATGATTGCTGGTCTTCAGAAACCACAACTGTAGCCTGTTTTTCTGCCTCATTTATTGTTACTGAGATGGCTTTAGCAGGAGATAAAGCATCTTCGATGAATTTCTTTTGATCTTCTGACCATTCTATTATATCTATTTTTTCACCCCCTAACTCTGACATAACGGTAGAAACACGGACACCTCGCTGACCTACCATTGATCCCACAGGATCAATATGACTATCTTTTGAAGATACGGCGATTTTTGTTCGTGACCCTGCTTCTCTGGCAATTGATTTCACAATGACAGAGCCGTTTGCAACTTCAGGAGTTTCTACTTCAAAAAGTTTTTCTAGAAACTTAGGATGTGACCTCGAAAGTCTAAGGAATACTCCTTTACCTGATTCTTCAACACGATATAGATATGCTCGGATTCGTTCTCCTTGTCCGAATCTTTCACCTGGGATCTGCTCTTCATATGGCAAAAGTCCTGTGGCTCGGCCCATATCTATAAATATATTTCCTCGTTCGATTCTCTGGACAGTTCCAGAAACAATCTCTCCTTCACGCTTACCGTACTCAGTCATAACTGAAACCTTTTCTGCTTCTCTTATTTTCTGCATAATAACTTGCTTAGCTGTCTGAGCGGCAATTCGGCTATAGTCTTCCTGAGATTCTAGAGGAAAGACCATTTCTTCACCTAAAATCACGTCTCTTTTGATACGTCGAGCATCACCAATCATTATATGGTGCTCTGGGTTATATAAATCAATTCCTTCTGGAAGTTCGCCGCTTTCAGGCTCTTCCATAAGAACTGTATTTTCATCTACCACTATTTTAACTTGAAACATCTCTGTTTTTCCGCTATTTAAATCAAATTTAGCTCGAACAATCTGGCCTTTTTTTCCGTATTCCTTTTTATACGCAGTAGCTAAGGCAAGTTCAATAGCCTCCACTATCTTTTCTCGTGGAATCCCTCTTTCTTCTTCTAATTGGGCTAATACCGAGTTTACTACTTTTAAATCAATCATAATTTTTATAACTTCCAAATTTGGCTAATCTCATCGTCTAAAATTTTAAAATTCTCGTAACCTTACTTAGGTGTAAGGCTCCTCGCACTTTTAAATTTTATACGCGATCTTATCTCAAATTGTGAAAGTTCTAGTGTTAATTTTATTAAAATTTCTTATTTTACCCTAAATTGGGTAAAAAATTAGCCCGCCGTGAGGCGAACTTCAATAAATATATCTTATCATAAGGAAATAATTTGTCAAAACAATTAAAAGGGCCGGCTAGGCCGACCCTTTATACACTTTCTCGACTTTACCAAGCGCACGATTTGCTGATTTGCAGAGTTTCAGTATACACTTTCCTGCGTCAGTAATTTGATATTGTGTTTCTTCTTTACTCTCTTGGTTGGAAACAAATCCCTCCTGGACTAGTTCAGTAAGTATGTAATCTGTTTGGTAAGGACTCATTTTGCTACTATTCCACGTCTTTTGACTGATTGTTCGGACGTTAGCTCCATTAATTGCCTTGCTTAGGTACTGAAGTATTACAAGCGTGATAACTTTCGGTACCTTTCGATTTCTTAAATTCATTATGTACTCCCAAGGAAAGACTATAGAAAATATAACTTCTGTCAACTCATTTTACTGTGCACAATTTTTAACTGAAACATTTTTTATTTGATATAATAAGATGAACATACGAATATACGAATGATACAAATCTACGAATGGCTCCGAATAATTAAAGCCATTCAGTATTCTGTACCTATACGTAGTTATTCGTAACATTCGCATAATTTTCGTATCGTACATGCACATTGAAGAATCTCAATTAAAAACATTTATCTTGGACTCTGGACTTGTTTCTCGAGCGGATGTTGATCTTGCTGAAAAAGATGTTAATGGTGCTAATGACAGTATAGGAAAAATTCTCGTAAATAAAGGAAAACTTACCGAAGATGATTTGCGTAGGATGCAGGCTTATATTTTAGGAATGCCCTTTGTGGACTTGAAAGGGGAGAAACTTCCTTTTGAAGTTCTTTCTCTTATTCCAGAGCCGATTGCAAGAAATCACAACATAGTTGCATTCAAAAAAACTGAAACTTCTTTGGAAGTAGCTATGTTGGACACTGAAGATCTTACCGCAATTGATTTCATCAAGAAAAAGACTGGTTTGAAGATCTTGCCGAGATTAACTGATGCTGACTCAATGAAGAGTGCTATTCTTCAATACCAAAAAAGTTTAAAAGCAGAGTTCGGAGACCTTATTGCGGAAGATGTATCTTCACTGAAAAATATTCCAGTCGACAATACGGACGGTGAATTAAGTGGAGATGACTTAAAGAAATTAGCTGAGGACGTGCCAGTGGTTAGGATTGTAGATACTTTGTTAAAACACGCTATTTTGCAAAATGCATCGGATATTCATATTGAACCGCAAGAAAATGAGCTTTTGATTCGGTATCGTCTTGATGGTCTCTTGCACGATGCCATGATTTTACCAAAAAATATGGCTTCAAGTATAGCAGCTCGATTAAAAGTACTTTCTAGTTTGAAATTGGATGAAAAAAGATTACCGCAAGATGGAAGGTTCAAAATAGATTCAAATGGTGAGAAAGTTTCTTTCCGTGTCTCAAGCTTGCCAACATATTATGGAGAGAAGATTGTGATGAGACTCTTGCGAGAGAATGTTTCAGGATTTACTCTAGAACACTTAAGTTTCCATGGTGATGGTTTGGAACGTATTCACCGAGCAGTGAAATCCACAACAGGAATGATTTTGACCACTGGTCCGACCGGTTCAGGAAAAACTACAACCCTTTATACTATTTTGGATATGCTGAACACTCCTGATGTAAATATTTCAACAATCGAGGATCCTATCGAGTATCAGATGAAAAGAATAAACCAGACTCAAGTTCGACCTGAAATCGGATTTACCTTTTCCTCTGGACTCAGAACTTTGGTGCGTCAGGACCCAGATATTATTATGGTAGGGGAGATTCGAGACAACGAAACGGCGTCCCTTGCTGTGAATGCTTCCCTTACAGGGCATGTGGTGTTGTCCACCTTGCACACTAACTCTGCTGCTGGAGCCGTGCCACGCCTTATGGATATGAAAGTTGAACCATTTCTTATTGTCTCTACTATAAATATTATTATAGGACAGCGATTGGTTAGAAAGCTGACAGATCAAAAAGAAAAATATTTATTAACAAAAGCTGAACTAACAACACTAGGGAAATCAGTTAATATGGATAAACTACTGAAAGTTTTAAAAGAGGAGAAAGTGATTGGCGCAACAGACGATTGGAGTAAGGTTAATTTTTGGAGAGTAAAAAAAGGCGCAAATCATGACGATGCTTTCTCTGGGCGAATCGGTATTCATGAAATAATGAAAGTTTCTCCTGCAATAAAAGAAATAATTCTAAAATCTGGAACTGCGGATGCAATCCAAGAAGTAGCGGAAAGTGAAGGTATGCTCACTATGATTGAAGATGGGATTTTCCAAGCTGTTGTTGGACTGACTACCATAGAAGAAGTTTTGCGCGCCATCTCTGAATAGTTAAAACTTCCAAATTTGGCGAACTCCTCGTTCCCACTTTGAAAATTCTCGTCACCGTACCACTAAGTACGGCTCCTCGAATTTTCAAACTCTCACGGACTTTCGGCAGTGTTTCGTCACTACACTCATTGTGCACATTTATCATACGGTAGTTAATAAATTTTGTTATAATAAAATAAAGCATGATTCTGAAATATTGTTGACTCATGACTTTTATGGAGACTCTCGGACCGCGACGGCGGGAGAGTGAGCAAATTTCTAGTCGAGAAATTATGTGTGCTCCAAAAAAGATATGAGGAGAAAGATATTTCATAATCACTCAAATTTAAATGCCTCTATTTCACTACGAAACAATAAATGCTAAAGGGATAAGGTCGGAAGGAACTTTGGAAGCCAAAGACAAAATTTCTTTGTACCATGTTTTAAAAACGGAAGGTATTACCATCGTTTCAGCTAGAGAACTATCTGAAAAATTAAGTCTGTCTATATTTACAGATCTTCCATTCCTAAATAAAGTCAAAGCTCATGACAAAATCATATTTGCGCGAAATCTTTCAAAGATGATAGACGCAGGTCTACCTATTACACGCGGACTTTCAATAATGGAGAGAGAATCAAAAGGAGAATTAAAAAAAGTTTTAAAAAATCTATCCGAGTCAATTTCAAAAGGAAATACTCTCAGTATTTCCATGAAAGCTTATCCAAAAGTTTTCACACCTCTTTTCGTTTCTATGGTTTCAGCAGGAGAGGAGTCTGGAAATCTTTCTATTGCTTTGAAAAATGTGGCTTTGGAGATGGAAAAAAGTTATCAATTAAATAAGAAGATCAAAGGTGCATTGATGTATCCTACAATTATCTTAGGTCTTATGGTGGTAATAGGTATTCTAATGATGATTTACATGGTTCCGACTCTAACCTCTACATTTACAGGACTTGGTCTTAAGCTTCCGCTTTCCACTCGGATAATTATTGGGACAAGTAATTTCTTAGTAGCTTATTTTCTATATGTAATAATTGCATTTATAGTTTTTATTTTTCTGGCAATGTATGCTCTTCGAAGCTTGCGGGGACAGAGATATTTGGATTTCGTCCTTTTAAGAATTCCAGTTATAAAGGAAATGGTAAAACAAATAAATTCAGCTCGAACTACCAGAACAATGTCCTCTCTTATTTCAGCAGGAGTAGATATTGTAATAGCTATCAGCGTGACCAAGGACGTATTACAGAATTCATTTTACAAGGAAGTTCTAGAAGAAGTTCAGATTGCTATCCAAAAAGGAAATCCTATCTCTTCAGTTTTCTCTGCTCATGAGAACTTATATCCTATTTTTGTGTCAGAAATGGTCTCTGTAGGAGAAGAGACTGGAAAAATAGGGGAGATGCTTTTGTCAGTAGCACTGTTTTATGAAGAAGAAATTGATCAAAAAACTAAAGATATGTCATCTATTATCGAACCATTGCTCATGGTTTTTATAGGACTGGCTGTGGGAATTTTTGCTGTATCAATCATTAGTCCTATATATTCGATTGGAGATAGTATCAAATAAATGATTAATAAAAAATTAAAAAAAGGATTTAGTATAATAGAATTGTTAATGTCATTAGCAATTATAGGACTGCTCACTACAATAATACTTACATCCTTTGTTAGCTTTCGTAAAAATCAATCGTTAAGTAAAGACACAGAGACCATAGTTGAAACATTAAGGCAGGCCCGAAACCAGACATTATCATCCAAAAATTCTTCTAATTATGGCGTTCATATAGAATCATCAAAAATAGTTTTGTTTACTGGTTCGACTTATGTTGTAAATACAGCAAGCAATCAGGAGTTTATACTGAACTCAACTGATAATATTCTAAGTATAACTTTAGCAGGAGGAGGAAGTGAGGTGGTATTTAATAGGTTAACCGGTGAGACTTCACAGAACGGAACAGTTGTCGTATCTTCTGCTGGAATATCAAAAACAAAAACTGTTACTATATATAAGACGGGGGTAATAGAGTCTCAATAAAAATGACAAAGTTCCAATTTAAAAAAGGAATGGCATTAGTAGAAATTATTATCGGAGCAGCCATTATGTCAGTAGGTATTATTGCAATAAATGCTTCTTATAGTACTTATGTTCAGTATGCTTTGGCTAATCAGAAAAATGTCGAAGCCGCTGCGTTGATGGAAGAGGGATTAGAGGTCAGCACTTTTTTTCGGGATATGGGCTGGGTAAATATCTCTGGTCTGTCGACTACTACCACCTATTACTTAACTTTTAACGGTGCTAACTGGGCGACCACAACAACTATTCAATATGTAAATGGAGAATTTTTGCGAAGTATAAATATAGCTGATGTGAATAGAGATGGAAATGATGACATCGCAACAGTGGGCACTTTGGATCCAAATACAAAAAAAATCACCACGACAGTTTCTTATTTCCAGGGACACTCTACAACTACACGTTCAATGTCTACCTACCTAACAAATATATAGTGAATACAAACAAGAAAAATTCGGGGTATTCCTTGGTTGAAATGGTGATCTACGTCGCTATTTTAACTGCTATTTCAGTTGTGACTATAAATATGCTTTTGTCATTTACTAAATCCTATCAAACACTAGAAGCACTTAGAGTTGCTGAACACTCAGGAATAGACACTATGGAAAGGATAACTAGAGAAGTTCGAGATTCTGGAAGTGTGGATTTAGCACTAAGCACTTTAAATAATGATTATGGAGTGTTGACCCTCATATCTAACAACGGAGTTCAAAAAACTGTAAAATTTTATACAGATAATGGTGTCGTAAAAATGAATGTAAATGGGGTTTATTTTGGACCACTAACAACAGTGAACGCCTCGACTACAAGTTTTAAATTTCGAGTTTTAAACAGTGGGATATCAAGTGCAGTAAAGATTGATATGTCAGTTGCGGCCACAATAGGTACAGTAGTAAAAACAAAGAATTATCACTCTACTATTATCTTAAGAGGAAAATAATATGCGAGCTAAAATAAATTTAGAATCAGGACAAGTAATGCTTACAATGGTGGTTTTTTCTATGTTTGCATCTATTGCAATTGTGTTTGGGGTAATAAATCCTATTTTGAAGCAAGTAGCAATTTCCAAAGACTTTGTACGCTCAAAGGAAAGTTTTTATTTAGCAGAAAGTGGTTTAGAAGATGCGCAGTATAGAGTAACCCATGGTAAGCAGATATCCACTTCTGAAATTTTAACTTTAAACAACGCGACCACAACAACACTCATCCAAGATATCGCTACTGGAAAGCAAATCACTTCTTTAGCAACTTCCACAGGAAACTCAACTAGAAAGATGCAGATTAGCTTAGCTCTCGGAACGGGGATATCTTTTCATTATGGTATTCAGTCTGGACAAGGAGGATTTTATTTACAGAACAGTTCCTCAGTTATAGGTAACATCTATGCTGGTGGAACTGTTAGTGGTTCAGGTAATTATGTATATGGTGATGTGGTTTCTTCAGGTGCTAGTGGTTTGATAAATGGAATACATGCTACAGGTACAGCACGTGCACATACTATCAACAATTCTACGGTAGATAAGGATGCGTATTATATGATAAAGACAAGCTCTACAGTTACTGGAACATCTTACCCAAATAGTGCAGATCCCGTATCAGCAGATCTACCTATATCAGATTCTCAAATTGCAGAATGGGAAAGTGATGCTCTTGCTGGAGGAACAGTTACATGCTCTGGAGGAACATATACTATTAATTCAAATGTGACTATTGGCCCCAAAAAAATTCCCTGCGACCTACTAATTAAAGGCTCGGGCATTGTAATAACTGTGGCAGGACCTTTGTGGGTAACTGGCAATATTGATACCCAGACTAGTCCGACAATAAAAATGGCTGCAGCTTTAGGAAGTAGCAATATCGCAATTATTGCTGATAACCCTTCAAATACTACGGGTAGTGGAATAATAAATATCGGGCAGAATACTGCTTTTCAAGGTTCAGGTTCTGTTGGTTCCTATGTATTTATGATTTCCCAAAATAATAGTTCTGAAACAGGAGGTTCAATTAATGCAATCCAAATGGGACAAGGTGCTTCGGCGTTGGTAGCTTATGCAGCCCATGGCCAGGTAACATTACAACAAAGTGTAAGTGTGAAAGAAGTTACTGCTTTTAAAATTATTCTTCAAAATACAGCCAACGTGATTTATGATACAGGTTTGCCGAGTGCTTTGTTCGAAAGCGGGCCGGCTGGTGGATACGACGTTACTTCTTGGAAGGAAATCGAGTAGAACTTCCAAGTTTAGCGAACTCCTCGTTCCCAAATTGAAAATTCTCGTCACCGTACCAATGAGTACGGCTTCTCATATTTTCAAACTCTCACGTCGGATTTCATCCAAATTATAAAGTTCTAAAATGCAGTTGTTGATTACCAACTTTCGCGGATTTAGGAGGGCGCTTTTCGTTTGTCTAAATTAATTTGGTATACTGTTGTATATGAAAAAGATGAAGAAATTGGTTGTGGGGAACTGGAAGATGAACCCTGAGAGTTTGTTGGAAGCAAAGAAGATAGTAACTGAAGTTAAGAGAGGACTAAGGACTATCAAGAACACTCAAGTAGTCGTCTGTCCTCCTTTTGTTTATATTTCTCCACTATCAGGTCTTCAAAGTGATTTGCTTATGCTCGGAGCTCAGAATGCTAACGCAGATCAAATGGGCTCTCGAACTGGTGAAGTGAGCTTCTCACAACTTCCGCAATTCAATATAGGTTTTGTCATAGTCGGACATTCTGAAAGAAGAAAAATGGGTGAAGATAATGAATTAGTAAATAAAAAAGTGAAATCTGTGGTTAGTGAGGGTATGACCGCAATTATTTGTGTAGGAGAGAATACTAGGGATAATGGTGGTGAATATTTTAATTTTATTAAGGAACAGATTAGCTGTGCTTTGAAAGATGTTCCCAAAAAACTTCTTACTCATGTTGTTATTGCATATGAACCTGTCTGGGCTATTGGAGCTACAGCCCTCGGACCAAGTGAGCTCCATGAGATGTCTATTTATATAAAAAAAGTTTTGAAAGATTTGTTCGGAGTATTTTCCAGCGATATGAGAATAATCTACGGCGGAGATGTCGATCGAAACAATGCAGATAGATTGGTAAAAGACGGAAATGTTTCAGGTGTTTTGGTTGGAAGAGCAAGTTTGAGACCCAAGGATTTTGTTGAGATTATCAAACTTATTGATTCTATATAATGAAATACATTGATGATTTAGAAGCCGAAGATTTGAAGGGGACAAGAGTTCTGCTTCGATTGGATCTTAATGCTCCTGTGATAAATGGGGAGGTAACTGATGCATACAGGTTGGAAAGAGTAGTTGAAACTGTAGACTATCTAAGGTCCAAAGAAGCAAAGGTTATTATCATTTCACACTGTGAAGGCAAGGAGTCAAAAACTTTGGTACCGATGTGGCATTATTTGAACGGCTATTTTCCAGTGCAATTCTGCACAACTTTTTTTACTCCAGAATCTATTGATAAACTCTTAAATTTAGAAGAAAAAGGCGTTTTACTTTTTGAAAATTTAAGACTCAATCCTAAAGAAGAAGAAAATGACCTCGAATTTTCAAAGAAATTATCTGCAATGGCGGATATTTATGTAAACGATGCCTTCAGTGTTTCTCATCGAAATCACGCATCGATTGTCGGCATTCCAAAATTCCTTCCACATTTTGGTGGACTTATCATGAGACAAGAGATTGAACATCTTTCTAGAGTTTTTAAACCGGAACATCCATTTGTGTTTATAATTGGTGGAGCAAAATTTGAAACTAAGCTTCCACTTATAAAAAAATATTTAGAAAAAGCAGATAAAGTGTTTGTCGGAGGAGCTTTAGCAAATGACATATATAAGGAAAAAGGTTTTGAAGTTGGAACATCACTAGTTTCAAAAGGTAATTCTGAAATCGCAGATATCGCAAAAAATCCAAAAATAATTGTATGTAGTGATGTAACAGTAAAAAACAAAACAGGAACAGTTGAATTCAAAGCTGCGGATAAAGTTTTAGAAAATGAATGTATAGTAGATGCTGGTCCAGAAACATTAGTGGAGTTAAAGTCTCTACTTCAAGATGCAAAAACAATTGTCTGGAATGGTCCCCTTGGAAATTACGAAATTGGATTTCAAGATAAAACAGAAAGTTTGGCAGAGATAATTGCAGAAGCCACAAAGAATGGTGCTGAAAGTATTGTTGGAGGTGGGGACACTATTGCGTCAATAAATAAACTTGGAATAAATCACAAGTTTAGTTTTATTTCGACAGGTGGGGGAGCGATGCTTGATTTCCTAGTTAATGAAACTTTGCCCGGCATCGAAGCTTTAAAGAGTTAAACTTCCAAATTTGGAAGTTTTACCTTACTCAATTTCTTTTTTTATTTTTTCTGCATTACCGACAAAATCCATTTTATCTCCAAGAACATTTTTACTTGGAAATACCCAGATGTGTGCATGAGGAACTTCTTCTCCAGTTATACGACACAAAATCATTTCCGTATTGAAAGCTTTTTGTTGCGCGAGTGCTACCTTTTTTGAAACCTCAAAATATCTTCCGGTGTTAGGTACATCCCATACCCACCTAAAATGTTCCTTTGGAATTATTTGCACATGTCCGATGCTTTGTGGGTGTATGTCTAAAAAAGCTAGAAAATCATCGTCCTCATAAACTTTATATGATGGTATTTCTCCCTTAACTATTTTACAGAATATACAGTTTTCCATGAGGTTATATTATCATATTTCTAGGTTATTCAACTCAAATTACACTGTGTTACACTGGAGCAATGAAGAAATACTCTCTTCGAGATCCAATACCAAATAATATAGATATTGTTTTGAAAAACTATGATCCTCTTGTTCGCTCGATGCTTTTTTCAAGAGGAATTGTTGATTTTGAAACAGCGGATAAATTTCTTTATCCAGATTATATTACTCACTTACACGATCCTTTTCTTTTGAAAGACATGAAGAAAGTTGTAGATAGAATTTTAAAAGCTATAAAGAAAAAAGAAAAGATAGCAATATTTTCTGATTATGATGCAGACGGAATTCCAGGAGCAGTTGTTCTCCACGATTTTTTTAAAAAAATTGGTTATGAGAATTTTGTAAATTATATTCCTCTAAGGAACGAAGAAGGTTTTGGTCTAAATGATGATGCTATAAAAAATCTGTGTGATCAGAAAGTGGATTTACTCATTACAATCGATTGTGGAATAACCGATGTAGGTGAAGTAGATTACATAAATGAATGCGGAATGGAAGTGATTATTACTGATCATCATATTCCTGGAAAAAAACTTCCAAAAGCTTTTGCAATTATAAATCCAAAACAAAAAGGCGATAATTATCCAGAGAAGATGTTGTGTGGTTCCGGAGTAATCTTCAAAGTCATTCAAGCATTAATTATAAAAATAAAAGAAGAAAAACTTTTTGATTGGAAAGATGGTCAAGAAAAGTGGCTGCTTGATATGGTTGGACTTGCTACTTTATCTGACATGGTTCCGCTATTGGGGGAGAATAGAGTTTTGTCATATTTTGGAATGAAGGTTCTTCAGAAGAGTCCTCGTATTGGACTTATAAAATTATTTTCACTACTTAAAATTAATTCTCATACTGCAACAGAAGATGATATCGCTTTCATGATCACACCACGTATAAATGCGGCTTCACGAATGGGTATTCCTCGTGATGCATTTCAGCTTCTCTCTACAACAGATGAAACAGAAGCTGGAGTTCTTGCGGAACATTTAAATAAAATAAATGACGAGAGAAAGGGAGTTGTGGGAAGTATGGTTAAAGAAATAAAAAAAAGATTAGAAGAAAGGAATGAAGACATGAAACACGTTTTTGTATTCGGAAATCCAGAATGGAAACCTTCATTACTTGGATTAGTAGCAAATAGTTTTTCTGATGAACACAATCGTCCAGTTTTCTTTTGGGGAAGAGAAGGAAACAAAGACGGTGACTCGTTGATCAAAGGTTCTTGTCGAGCCGGAGGGGACACTGATGTTGTAAGTTTGATGGAAAAAGCTAATGGTATTTCTGGAGATGTATTTGTAGATTATGGCGGTCACAAAGGTGCTGGAGGTTTTTCTGTTTTGCAAAAAGATATTCATACATTGGAAGACCGATTAAATAAGGCTTACGAAGAACTCAGTAAAGAAAAAAAAATTATTCCAGATATCTTGATAGACAAGAAGCTGTCACTTGATGAAGTAAATTGGAGCAACTATAGCCAGGTGGAAAAATTCGCTCCTTTCGGACTGGACAATCCTAAGCCCCTTTTTCTTTTTGAAGATGTTGAGATATCTGTGCTTAAACTTTTTGGTAAAGAAAAAAATCATCTAGAGCTAAAGTTCAAGAATTCCAAAGGTAAGGATGTCTGTGCTATCGCCTTTTTTAGTACAGAAGAGAAATTTCCAGTTTCTGTCAGAGCAGGGAAGAAGATAAATCTTGTGGCAACAATGGAAAAATCACAATTCAGAAACTTTCCTGAGTTAAGACTCAGAATTGTAGATATATTTTAGGACTTGACAGAAATTACCTTATGTGATACTATTTTAACAGATCAAATAAATGACCTGTTGGGATGAACAGGGTTCAATCATCCTTGGATTGCCAGATTCCAGACTAATCGTGCGCAAAATCCGGACCAATCACGTTCCAATGGAGACTCTATGACCAAGAGTTGAATCAGTCATCAGGCGGAAAGTCCTGGTGCAATAGTAGGCTAAGGATTCGCGACCCAGGGGGATACAGCCGCAAACCAACCCCCGCACTTTCACGGCACCCCTAACAAGGTGCCGTTTTCTATACATGAAAATGGCCTCACCGAAGTGGGCCATTTTTTACGATTTACTTTAATGCGACAGGCAAGCAATGCAGGTGTAGGATGTATTCTCTCCTACGATAACCTTTTCGCATTGGTGACATTTAGTAAGCACGCCGATCTCAGTCAGTTCTTCTAACGAGAGAAACTTCATTCCCAACCACCTGAAAATATAATCAGATATGGAAGTTGCTTCGGGAATACAAAGATTGCTGGTCTGACCAAATGGCTCAAACCTTGTGTTAGCAAACTTTTTCACAAGGAGTTTTAGTGGAACTCCGTGTTGGAGAAGCATAGACACTGATACAGCAATTGTATCCATTAGTCCAGAAAGAGTAGATCCTCCCTTTGACATAACAATAAACAATTCCCCAGGTGTTCCATCCTCGTATATTCCAACAGTGATATAGCCTTTGTGACCACCTTCAATTTGGAAGCGGTGTATGAATCCTTTTCGTTCGTCCGGAAGTCTTCTTCTTGTAAGCTCAATTGGGTTCTGCATGATTACCTCTTTCTGTAGACATAATAGCAGTTAAAGAGAAAATAGAAAGAATATCTAATTTTTCAGTTAATAGGTTATAATTGTTTTACATGAGTATAACTATTTTTACTGACGGGGCTGCCAGAGGAAATCCAGGTCCAGGGGGGTGGGGAGGGGTGGTCCTTTCTGATGATACTGTTTTTGAACTAGGGGGAAGAGAAGAGCACACAACAAACAACAGAATGGAATTGACTGCAGCAATCAAGGCTCTTGAGTCTGTTCCCCAAGAAAGAGAAATTACAGTTTATACGGACTCGGCTTATGTAGTATCCGGCATAACCAGGTGGGTTATAGGCTGGAGAAAAAACAAATGGGTAACTTCAAAAAAAGAGGAAGTCTTGAATAAAGACTTGTGGGAAAAACTTATTGATGCTGTTTCTTATAAAACAGTCTCGTGGAAACTTATCAAAGGTCATAGCGGAACAAGTGGTAACGAAAGATGTGATGTTATAGCAACTTCATTTGCTGATAGGATTCCTCCGGTTTTATATAACGGTTCTCGTGAACGATATGGAGTGAATGTCAATATAATTGAAGTCTCATCTTCTACAAGTAAATCAAAAAGTAAAAGCAAAGCTTACTCTTATGTAAGTAGGGTAGATGGAGTTATCCTGACAAATAAAACTTGGGATGAATGCAAAGCTCGTGTAAACGGCGTGTCTGGAGCAAAGTATAAAAAATCAGTTTCACCAGCTGACGAAGAAGAGATAATTAGAGAATTTAGTGACTAATATGTTACTTCCACTAATTTCTGGATTTATTTTTGGTATATTTATTGGTTCAATCCTTCCGATTAATTTCGGATTTTTTATTATTCTTTTTTCTTTGTTGATAATTATTATTATCTATAGATATTTTATTGAAGATAAAAATAAATTGGTTTTAACTTTTATTTTACTTACACTTGTTGGATTTATCGGTGGAGCAGGCAGAATTTATTTTTCTGATCTTTATACGTCTTCTCATTTGGATAATTACATCGGACAAAAGATCACAGCAGAAGGAATAATTGTCGACGAACCTGATATTAGAGATTCAAATACTAAATTAACAATAAGTTTGAGAAATATCTTTTTAGCAACAAGCAGTATAGCTGTAAGTGAAAAAATTTTAGTTACTGTTCCTTTGTATCCTGAATATTCTTACGGAGACAAGGTAAAACTTAACATCATTCTATCCGAACCGAAGCAGATCGAAACAGATGGAAGAGTTTTTGATTACAAAGGTTATCTTCGCGTCAGAGGTATTTGGTATACAAGCCGATTTACAACTATTTCACTTTTATCTACGGGCCACGGAAGCATAATAAAAAATAACCTATTTAAGATTAAGCATGCCTTCACTCATTCATTAGACAAGGCTTTGCCACAACCAGAATCAAGTTTAATGGCCGGACTTCTTCTTGGTACCAAGCAGTCATTAGGCAAGGAATTACTTCTGGAATTTCAACGTGCTGGAGCATCTCATGTTGTAGTTTTATCGGGATACAATATTGCAATTGTTGCCGAAAGCATCATGGCGCTTTTGAAATTCTTACCAAAAACTCTTTCATTCGGTATAGGAACCTTGAGTATAATTTTATTTACAATTCTTTCGGGTGGAGGAGCGTCAGCATGGAGAGCGGCGATAATGGTGCTTGTTGCTTTATTTGCCAAGAAAACCAATCGTGATTACAAAGCCAGCCGAGCTTTAGGTTTTGCTATTTTATTAATGCTTGCTCCCAATCCACTACTTCTAGCTTTTGATCCATCTTTTCAACTCTCTATTTTGGCAACAATTGGTCTTATTTTCGTCTCACCATTAGTTTCTCCTTACTTGATAAAGGTTACAGAAAGATTTGGTTTAAGAGAAGTAATGGCTTCAACTATTGCCACCCAGATTGTTGTGCTACCTTTTCTTATCTACAATACAGGACTTATTTCTTTCGTTTCACTTCCTGTGAATGTTTTGATTTTAGGAACGATTCCTTTAACTATGCTTCTTGGTTTTATTACGGGTATGGTTGGACTTGTTTCATTATATCTATCTTACATTCCGGCAATATTTGCATATGCATTGTTATGGTATCAACTGAAAATAGTTCATCTTGGTGCAATCCTCCCATTTGGCGCAATAAAAATTCCAGCTTTTTCTCAACTAATCTTGGTGATTATTTACAGCATTATTTTTATTATTTTGTTTAGGTTACGCAAAATAAAATAGTTGTTTCCTATACACTACTTAGCGCTTTTGAAGTTCTCCTCGATTACTTCCCAGTTTAGGTTTGCAAAAAAGTCTTCTATGTATTGTTTCTTTCCGCTTGGTTGATAGTCGGCCACATATGAGTGTTCCCACATATCAAGGGCCAAAACAGGGGAGCATCCTTGGAGTTGTCCTAGGTGCTGTTCATCAATCCATGCTGGCACAAGCTGATCTACTTTCTTATCATAATAAAGTATTGCCCAACCTATTCCGCGAGTCATAGCTAGAGTTTTGAATCCCACCATCGCTGCTTCAACTGAAGGAGCTTGAGTTTCGATTAGTTTTTTGAACTCAGAATCAACAGGTAATGACTTTGGTCCACCTTCCAATGATCGGAAATAATATTCGTGATTTCTCATCCCATTGAATTCAAAACCAATTCTTCTGTGCAGTTCTCCAATAAGGTATGCATTCTTTTCTGCATCAGCCATGAGCTCACCTAGTTTAGTAAAAATTCCATTGAGATTTTTTACGTAGCCTGAATAAAGTTTTAGATGTTCTTCGATGTTCTTTGCTGAGATGCCTTTTAATTCTCCGATACTAAACTTCTGTTCTTCAAATGGTTTCATGTATTTTAAGGTTAGGTTGTAATTTGTGTGTATACTATATCATAAG
>JACDEV010000012.1 GCA_013816135.1 Patescibacteria group bacterium
TATTCATACTCGGTATATTAACCGATGAGGAACAATCAAAAGTGCCATTTGTATAAAAACGAATAACAGTTGGAATGCCTGCTTTCGCAGAACTTATTGTGGGGCGATAACCTGCCTTAACTCCAATTTCTATTATTTGTTTTCCATCCACCATAGATACATTGTTTGCAGAAGGTTCAAAGTTGCTATTAGACACTTTAGAAGAATGAGGTATCATCATGACTCCACCAACGAGAACCAGAGCAACGATAACCGAGATAATTGTATATTTCATTTTTTAGAAGTTAAATTGTAAATTATACTAGAAATTAAATAGTGGCGGTATTATTCCAATAACAACCAAACTATTTATAAGATTGAATAATGCAAACATAATAACGATGAGCCCTGCTGTTTTGAAGAAGATACCTGCTTTTGAACTACTCTGGATACTAAATGAGCTAAAACTGATAAGTGCGAGAACTGGCAATGTACCTAGAGAAAATGCAAGCATTGTTAGCCCACCCTTGAGGAAGCTCCCTGTAGTGAGAGTGTACAACTGCATTGATTGAGTAAACCCACAAGGCAGGACAAATGTGGCAATACCCACCAAGAACGGTGTGAGTGTGTGGTTAAACTTTGATACACCAATTGCATGTCGCGAGAGAAACCTTGGCATTGACGGCTGGAGCCTTTTTGCGAAGTGGAATACGTCCAACAGGTTTATCCCAAGAATGAGCATCACAATACCAATCAGGATACTCAATATAAATGATACTGGAGTACTCAATGTAAACGCAGAGCCGACTGCACCAATTACACCACCAAGAACGAAAAAGGAAATGATCCGACCAGCATGAAACAGAAGTTGTGGTTTTATTTTGTCCCCTTCTTTGGCAAATGTTGCAGACATTGAGAGAAGCAAGCCACCAACAACCGCCATGCAAGTTGATAGTGATGCAATAATACCAATCACAAATGCGGTTCCGTACGAAACATTGCCTCCGCTTACCAAATTCACCAAACCTAATTTTTGAAGCACTACAAAAAGTACCCCAAACGCAATCGCGATAGGAATCGCTATCTTGAATTCTGACCAATTTTTTATCTCCGTTTGTTTTTCGGTGGATAGGCTGTATCCGTTTTTGAGCAAGACTTCCGTAAGTTCTTCTGCGATAGTTTTTCTGTCTTTGTTTCCAAAATCTCCTGTTATTTCAACTGTGTGATTTTTGAGATTAGATTTTGCCTTTGTGATGTAGGAGACTTCTTCTAGTTCACTTTCAGTTAGAAGTATGCAGGCATTACAGTGCATACCAGAAATATGAAATGTGTGGGTTTGTGTATTCATAGTAGTTACAGTTTTTTAGTTTTTAGTCGAAGAGAATTGCCAACAACCGATACACTTGAAAACGCCATCGCTAGACCTGCAAAAACAGGAGACAGCAACCAACCAAATATTGGATAAAACAAACCTCCAGCAAGAGGAATACCGACTATGTTGTAGAAGAATGCCCAAAACAGATTCTGCTTGATACCTCGCATTGTAATCTTTGAAAGATTTATTGCTTTAACCAATTTTGATATGTCTCCATGCAAAAGTGTGATACCAGCACTTTCTATAGCCACGTCTGTTCCAGTTGCCATCGCAATACCCACATCAGCTTGTGCTAGAGCAGGAGCATCATTTACACCATCTCCGGCCATTGCTACTATTTTTCCAAGAGACTGCAACTCTTTAATCTTATTAAGTTTATCTTCCGGCATTACCTCCGCCACCACTTCGTCTATACCAACTTGTTTTGCAATATACTCCGCAGTATTTTTATTATCCCCTGTCAGCATGACAACTTTGATGCCCAGCTTGTGGAGATGAGCCACCGCTTCTATCGCCTCAGGCTTTATCGCATCCGCAACCATCACAACCCCTAATACTTTTTCTTTTGTTGCCAAAATCACAGGCGTTTTTCCTTCTGTTGTTTCTTTCAAAATTGATTGTGTATCAAACGAAAGATTGAGGTCAGCAATAAGTTTTGTATTTCCAACAAAGTATTCTACATTTCCAATATTACCTTTCAGGCCTTTGCCTTTTATCGCTTCGAAACTTTCAACCAACGCAAAAGCTAATTTTTTTTCATTTGCATACGAGACGACAGCATCGGCAATAGGATGTTCAGATTTCTTTTCGAGTGAAGCTATGATTGTGACAAGCTCGTCATTACTTAATTCCGTCAAGTTTTGAATTGATACAAGTTCTGGTTTACCTTTTGTTAGAGTTCCTGTCTTGTCTACTACAACCACATTAACCTTGTGGAGTTTTTCCAAAGTCCCTGCATCTTTGATGAGAATACCCTCTTTTGCGCCCTTACCAACCCCAACAATAATCGCTGTAGGCGTAGCAAGACCCAGTGCACACGGACAAGCGATTACTAAAATACCAACAAACGATACAAGACCAAACGAAAGAGCTTGAGAGAAACCGAGGTAGTGTGTGCCAATCAGAAGCCATAGCGCAAGAGAAACAAAAGCCAAAATCAAAACTACCGGAACAAAAACGCTTGAGATTTTGTCTGCAAGAGCTTGTATGGGGGCTTTACTTCCTTGTGCGTCTTCAACCATTTTAACGATACGAGCCAGCATTGTTTCAGAGCCAACTTTTGTCGCTTTGAAAGTAAATGAGCCACTTGTATTTATTGTTCCTGAAATGACCGTGTCACCAACATTTTTCTGTACAGGCATAGACTCACCGGAAATCATTGCTTCATCTATGTATGAGGACCCTTCTGTCAGTATTCCATCGACAGGAATTTTTGCTCCAGGTTTTACCACTATCAAATCCCCGTGAACAACTTGATTAATTGAAATTTCAATTTCTTTTCCGTCTCTCATAACAAGAGCTGTTTTTGCTTGTAGATTTAATAATTTTTCAATAGCATCTCCAGTTTTCAACTTGGACCGTGTCTCAAGATATTTACCAAGAGCAATAAATGTAATCACTACAATCGTTACATCATAGTATGTATGAGTTACATTTATAAATGGCCTCAATGTTTCTTCAAAGGCAGTCACAATAAAGCTGTAGAGAAAAGCTACAGATGTGCCGATACCTATTAGACTATCCATATTTGCCTTACCATATCGCAGAAAGCGATAGAAGCCCAAGAGATATGGTTTACCCACTACAAAGAGCGTATAGGTGGCAAATATTGGCAACAAGTGGTGGAAGAACTCACTCCAAATGTATGGCATATCTTCTACAATTTTGAATTGAGCTAGAATATCCCATCCCATTACAAATATACTAACTATAGCGAGTGGAATGACGGAGATAACTTTCCCTCGCATATCCTTTAGCTCTGCCAACTTTTCACTTTTTGATTGGTTGAGTCCAAGATGCTGTGCATGTTCATCGGCCGACATGTTCATAGAGTCTGCTGTGGGAAGAACAAGAGAGTAGCCAAGTGGTTCAATTTTTTTAGACAAGTCCTCTGGATTAGTCTTTGTCTCGTCATACATAACCTTTGCTTTTTCAGTTCCATAATTTACTTCGGCAGAGTGGACACCATCAATTTTTTTGAATGTTTTCTCAATAATGCTTGCACATGAGGCACAATGCATTCCTTTTATATTGTATGTTTTAGATTGAGTCATAAATGTAGATAACCAAAGAAATAATAAAGAATAGAAAACTGCACACATGACAAAAAGTCAGTTGTATGCGAGTTAAAAAGTTACTTAAAAAAGCTTAGGATTGAGAATACCTTGTGAAAAAAGTTCCTGAAAATTATGCGCATTGGGAATGTATTTTTGATAGGAACTATACTGAGAATTTCTTAATATGTTTTTGGGCGGAGAATACAACTGTTTAGTCCAGAAAAATAAAAATGCAATTGTGGATGCAAGTAGTAAAAGTATGAGAGTTGTATTCTGTGATGGAATATTAGTAAACAAGCTTTGCCACATAGAAATATGTTGAACTGGCGTCATGGTACAAATAGATGTACCTACCGCACAACATGGACAGTCGACCATGGACATTTTACTACCAATTTCCATATTTATTGTGAAATGAGACATACCGAGGAAACCAACAAATAGGAAGGCCAGAATACCTAGCGATAAAAATATTTTTATTAATTTATTATGAGAATAGAGCATTGGGCATATTATACAATAAATTTGAAGATAAAGAAATGATTGATTAACCTCTATAAATTCTAAAAAAAGCCAAACGACGGTTAACTTTCAAGACTCGCGATTTTTCCTAAATAAAAAAAACGCCCATCTTTCGATGTGCGCTTTTTACCAAATTAAATTAGAGAATTCTAATTAGAAATTTGCACTAATGTAAGCTCGTGTTATTGCTCCAAAATATCCTGCTGCTGGACTTATTCCTACGCTAGCTTGAAATTCAGCAAGAGCTGCTTTTGTCAATTCTCCGAAATAAGTAGTTGAACCATTATTTGCTAATGCTCGAGCGGCAACACCCTTATTCTGTGAAATCAAGAAATCCTGCAATACTTTTACATTGCTATTTCTGTTTCCTTTGAATTGATTTGTAACAATAGCCTTAACTTGCTGTCCAAAGTTTACTGATGTTGAACTCTGAACACTCATTTGTGACATTCGTTGAGAAATCTGTCCTGCTAAGGCATTTATCTGGGCTTGCAATGCACTTGCTTCTGCAGGTGTTGCTTGAGAGTTGGAAGCAACAGTGGCAGTGCTTGTACTACTGCTTGTAGTTGTAGCTGTTGTTCCAGATGTAGAAGTAGTTGTTGTAGCTGGTGTTGATGTCGCTGTAGTTGTTGGAGTTGAAGTAGCTACAGGAGTTGGTGTTGGAGTGACAACCGCAGACGCTGCGCCAGAAGTTACTATAGAATTTGAATCAAGAGTAACTGCTGTTTGAGCAAGTGCTCTACCACTTAGACTTGCTCCAGTGTTAAAGATTATTGCTGTTTGACCCAAAATGTTTCCTTTTAAACTCGCTGTTGTTCCGACAGTTACTTGACCAGCAACTACCCAGAAAACATTTGAAGCCTGTGCTCCTCCTGTTAGAACTACATTTACGCCAGAAGCGACGTTTAGTCCTTGTGCAATTTGAAATATCCAAACATCATTTGCGCTTCCTGAAAGCGTAAGGTTTGATGGAATTGTTACTCCAGTTCCCCATTTGTATAGTCCTGGAGCGAGTGTCATACCTCCAATATTTCCTGTACCGAGTTCAGTTGCAGTTGGATTACTTCTTCCTTGGCCATCTGTATAAGCAGTTTGCATATCTCCAATTGCAGTAGTTAGGTTTGCAGATGTTGGATCAGCATAACCTGGTGCGTAAACCTTACCTGTTACCAACTGTGAAGTTGAGTAAGCTCCTCCCGCTGGAAGAATAAGTGAAAATCCTGTAATGGATGTTGCAGATACTGGGCTAACACCTATGTCACCAGTTACAGCAGTTGTTCCTGTTGTTGAAACACCTGTTTTAGAAAGTATTACAAAGTTTCCTGCTGTTCCGAGATTAATTGCTGCTGGTCCTGCAGCCAAAACTGGCAATGCAGACAAAATTCCAAACGAAACCACGAGAGCAGCGACGACTGCTTTCTTATTTAAATTTATCATTTATTTTATTTTAACTGACTTAATAATGAACACTAATTATAACACACAATATATTTATTAAGCGTGAGTTACACACAGCTCAGCTTAATTACTAACCACTACACTCGCACTTGTTTTTACAAAATGCCCCATATCATCACTTATACTGAAAACCGGATTATATGTGCCGGCTGTAGCATATACATGTGTAAATGTTCCAGACGTTTTAACAACTGATTCGCTAGCTGCGCTCATCATCGGCATCATTGTGGATTCATCTCCCCAAACAACAGAATAGTGGAGATTAGCTCCTCCGGTAGTGACGTGTAATGTCCAAGTGCCACTTGTTCCAGCTTTTAATTGAGTAGGTGCATCGAGTCCGCTTATAGACAAGGTTCCTGTATTTATTATGGTTCCGACATTGATAACGACACTACCTAGAGGTGCAGGTTGTGCCATCATACATCGAACACCATCACCATAGAGGCAGGCATAGTAATTAGAAACTGTCGCAGTGTATGTTCCCTCAGATTTATATGTGTGGTCCGCAGAAATTCTCGGACATCCTGTTTGATTTCCAACTATACTCATGCAAACATTTACTGCTGTAAGTGGTCCGCTATTTGTTCCATCACCGTACTCTACTATGTATTGGTTTCCTCCAGTGAGATTATTTGCGCTAAATGTTACAGCAAGTGGCGCTGCGCCTGTTGTTGGTGTTGCAGAGAAATTAACGTTAGTATTTTCCCAACATTTATACATCGGCATCATAGCTCTTGTACGTGGTCCAACAATACCAACTGCTGGTAAACCATTTGATGACTGCCAATTTGCAACTGCAGACTTTGTAATTGATCCAAAGTATCCTGTTGGTGATACACCAAGAAATTGCTGAAGTGAAGATACTGCATTAGTTGTGGAATTATCTCGAGCTCCATACGAAAGACTGTAATCAATTGGTGGCGGACAAAAAGTAGGTGGTACTGGACATGCACACCCCACTGTAGTGCTGACGTTATTTGTTTGCATCATAGGACACGCACATGGAATTGTCGGGTATACTACCCCAGAAGAGACTGTAGTAGATCCCCTAGCACCAGTTTGAGACCTGAGTGTTGCTATCTTTGTTTGCAATTCTAAGATTTGTGAAAGAAGTGCTTTGATTTGAACTTCAACATCAGTACTTTGAGCAAGAGCAAATACTGGCACTACAAACATTGCTGTCAGTCCTATGGATAAGGCTATACGTTTAAAATTTGGCATATTTTATGGTTATGAGATTACTAAAAGTGCGTTTGCTATAAATAACTATGAAAAAATCGCCACTATTAGGTGTGACGGATGGGGTCCAGGGTTATTACATGGGGTTTTTATCATCCTTCCGACGTGAGCAAAGATATACCTCTATATCTATCTTAACATCTGTGTTACCAACGCGACCATTTGTTCCTTTTTCTTTGGGTCACTTTCTGCGATAAGAAGTGTAAGCGCGGTCAAGCTAGCTGGATTGATATTTCTGCCACCCTTCACGCGTGTTTTACGTAAAAACCAAACAAAAGCAAAGGCTCCAGAACGTTTATTTCCGTCCGTGAATGGATGATTTTTAACCATGAAATACAGCAAGTGAGCTGCTTTTTCTTCTACGCTTGGGTATACGGATTTTCCACCGAAAGACTGCATCACATTACCCACAATTCCTTCGATGCTCCCATTTTTTCTTTCTTGTGCAAAAATATCTGTCGCCTCGTCTTTTTTCAAAAGCTCTGTCCGTAGCTCGTTGATTGCCATAGTCAGCTCTTCTCCCGTGAGTTTTATTGTTCCTTTCGTAGTACCGATTGGTCGCAGTGTCTCTTTGTCGTATTCATCAATAGACATCCATGTGCTAGAGAACTCTTTTACAAGCTCGAGGATAGATTTTGGATCGAGGGTGATGTGCTCAGGAAGTAAATTTTGAATATCAGCAACAGATTTCATGAAACCTTCGTAGTTCTTACCTATCTGGTTGCGGTTTATTGTGTATCCTCTAGTGATATGTTCTTTCAGAGTTTTGGTCGCCCATATACGAAATTGTGTTGCACTCATTGAATTAACACGGTACCCGACCGACAAAATCATGTCTAAGTTATAATGATTTATTTCACGTTCTACCTTGCGATTTCCTTCGTTTTGAACTATCCGGAAATTCCGGATAGTTGCCTTTTCCGTAAGCTCTTGTGTTTTGTAGATATTTTTAATGTGTTCATTGATAGTACGAACATCAACAGTAAAAGCGCTTGCAATCTGTGCCTGTGTTGCCCATACCGTCTCATGCGAAAAATCCCCTCGCAGCTCAATAGCTCCGTTCTTTGCTTGATAAACCACAATATTATTTTTAATTTTCTTGTTTCCCATGTATAGATAATTATAAGTGAACTATAGTTCACTGGTCAATGAAATCTCTGTGGATAACTTGGTCAACCTTCTACCAAATCTTTTGCAATTTCTCAAATACAATAAAAAGTGTTTTCATAATTTTTATTACAAATCATCTTTTAGTTCTACCGCTTCCTCCTCATCTAGGCCTTCTTCCTCCATTAACTCGAGTACATGTTCTGCTTCCTCCTGGTCTAGATTGTGATTTTCCATTATCTCCAAAACTTCCTTAGTTGGAAGTTCATCGTTATTTTCAATGTTTTCAAAAAAATTGTCAGACATATTTTTAAATATATTAATTCTAAGGAAGTATATACCTTATCAAGAACCCTCTCCATCCACTTCCTGGGCCACAAGCTATAGTATATCCGTAATCTTCTGAAGGTTTCCTACATCGTGGATATGGAGCTTTTTTATCATCGATACGTGTGTCAAATCGAATCTTACAAGTATTACATCTATGATAATACCTCCAACCCAATCCAATAATACGATTTATATGTTCGTCTGGTTCCTCGATAGGTTCGTTACATTTAGGACATCTATCTAATTTTTGATCAAGTTTAAATTCTTCCTTGCAGGTAAGGCAAAAGTGGATAAATAATTTGGGTTCAATTTTTTGGGTATTTTTCCAGAACATTTTATTTTGATAATTCTAAGAGCAAGTCATCTAAATCAAATGGTGAGTGCTGTCTTGCAAAAATTAACAAACTCATCTTTTGTTAGAGTTTTTTCACGACCTGCGACATACTGAAAAATCCGCCAGTTATCATCACGCAAAATCGGCAAATAAAATATCTGTTCGGTTAATTTAGACGCTTGCCTATACGCTTTTTTTAATTCTTCTAATTTCGTTTTATAGATATTATTATCAAAACCACCACCCATATTGGACGAGATATTGACGCTTTTCACTTCAAAAATATGCACCCGATCAAAACTATCTTTCATTACAAAATCAGGATAGGAAGAATGCAGTGCACCAAGATAATACTCAAACTTTATTGGCGAGTTAGCAACATAATTTTTACCCCACAGATATACTTGCTTTGTTTCTAAAAGTTCTGGTTCTTTTTCACCAAACAAATCAACCACTCCAGCTTTTAAATTCTGCTTGCCAACTGTTACTCTTTTGCCAACACGCCCATTACCATCCGCTGTATCATCTTTTATTAGGTCTTTTAAAATACTCGTCCACGCACGCTCCGCCTCACTATCAAACGCAAACTTTTCTTTGCCGTCGTTACGTTTCCACACCCAGTCACCAATATCTACATAGTTACCAATGTCCGTATAGTGCGAAATCGGTGCAAAAGATACTTCTATATCTTTTCCTTTTTCATCTTTAACTACTTCCATGCTTTTTTCATAGTCATTTACATATTGACTACTTTCACTTGCCACCAACTCAATATTCTCGGAAAACTCCCTCCATTTTACATAACTTAGGGCATAATTTTCACCCATCTCTCGCACGCTGTTTTCAGCTTTCATAAAATCTTGCCACAAAGAAAAAATAGAACTCGGAGCAGGTACGGCAGGTTGCTCTTTTATAAATGTTGCAAGATTAAAACTAGTCTTTTTAGTCAAAGGTTTTAGCCGTGTTGTTTTAATCTTGATCTCATTGGTAATAATTTCGATATCTTGCCACAATTTCACACCAAAACTCTTTCGCAAATCTTCAGGAACAATCCCCCAAATCCATGCAGTCATAGCCAATTTTTGTCCGTCTTCTGATAATGATTCAAAATCAAGTAGTCTCGGGTTGCGTCTTACACGCCCCATCACTTGCTCGTCCAGCTGTTTACTCTGGCTATCCCGCATTTGGAAAAGCATGCACGCACGAGGAATGTCCCACCCCTCGGTGATCACCATTTTGAAAATTATGATATCAATCGTACTGGAATTTTCTTTGGCATAATCTTTCCACTTGTTAACCGGCAACTTTTTTGCCTTGAAAGTGTCGTTCGTGTCGCACTGCTTCTCTTCATTAACAATCAGCATCCATTTCAAATCATTGTGTTCGACTTTTTCCAGCACTTTTTTTATCTGGGCAATTTCAGCATCCGCTTTGTCTTTGTTGCTAATCTGGATAATAAGGCAAGGGTTTACACCAAGCAGATTGCGATAATCTTTTTTTACTTCTTCAAACTTTTCAATCGCACTAGCTACCTTTATGTCTTGGTCATCAATCAACTCAATATCTTTTATCAGCTTCGCATTCACAGCATCATCGTTTTTAATCTCTACATTAGGGTGTTGCCCACGAGAAAGTTTTGGCGTAGCAGAAAAGTTGTATATTTTGGTAAAAAACTTTTCCGATAGATTATCTAGATTGTTGGTGGCAATGTGACATTCATCTTTAATCAGATACACTTTTTTCTCTTGTCCTCCCAGCCACTGCGCACCAGTTAGATTCTGCAAAAAGCCTTCCATTGTCCCTTGCATGAGTCGTCCGCCTTTTTTATACAAATCTCGGGGCAAAAGATACACATTGTAGTCAGTTGGCACAAACAATCGTTCTTCGCCCGCAATCTGGCTACTGATAAGATAAGGATTTAATCCTGGGAAATTACCCTTTGCTGAGTATTCTTGAAATTTATCAAAATTTTGTGTAGCTAAATCACCTTTTGAAAGCGTGGATACAAGAAAAACTACATTTTTGTACTGCGATAAAATGCGATTCATCATATCCGCCATCATATAGGTTTTACCGCTCCCTGTTGGCGCCTTGAAAGTTAGTTCGTCTTGTGTGGATGTAATTTCAACTAGGGAAGAGACAGCGTTTTGTTGTAGATCTATGGCTTCTTGCTTCATAATTATTTGTCTTCTAGGTTTTTTTGTGTGCCTTCAAAGTTTTCGCACACCCATTTTATTTTTTCCTTCACCCCGAGTTTCTCCTGCCCGTATAAAGTCTCGTCTATTTGTGTAAACGGCTTGTCAGAGTACGGCGCGACAGTAGCAATATCATAGACATCAAGATTATCGCGCAGAGGTTTATTTTCCTTATTCCACATAAAATCTTTGGTGCCATCATAGCACTCTCCTGTCATCACTCGCTTGAGGCGTTTAGAGGTGATACCTTGTGCTATACCATTCTCATCATTTGTCACAAGAATATATTGGCGAGTGCCACCATCGTCATTATTTAAACTTAATACTGCTTGCGCTGTAGTGCCAGAGCCAGCAAAAAAATCCAGAGTTACTGCATCTTGTTTTGCTCCATACTGTAAAAAGAATTTTATGAGTTCTGTTGGTTTTGGATTTCCAAAAATATCCTTTTTACCGAATATTTGTGTTAGTTCGTTAGTTCCATCTGCTGTAGTTGCAATATCAAACAAAATACTTCTTTCTTTAATTTTCTTAACTTCACCTTCACTAAAATACACTTTTTCGTATGCTATCCATTTTTCTCCCTTCTTTTTCCAGAAGATCAAATTTTTTTCAACCAATATATCCATACGCTTTTTCCCCACACGCCACCGTCCATCACCACCATCAGGAGCGATTGGATGAACATTCTTTCCATCAGGAGATTTGATAGGGAAATACATTTTTGGTCGATCTTCTCGTCGCGCAGTATTGCCCCACTTAGCTAATTTGACAGCAGTAAACTTTCCATTCTCATCTTCCTTGTTAAACTCTGCTTCCTCGACAGGAATTTCTTCATCAAGCCATTTAAAATTTTCAGATTTTGCATAGGCAATAACATATTCGTGTTCAGTAACAAAATATGCGTCTGCTTGACCCCCGCCTTCCTTTTTTCTCCAAATGAGGGTGCCTACAAAATTACTCTCCTCAAACACTTCATCAAACAGCCCCTTCACATACGCCTGATTTTTGTCGTCAATGCTACAAAAGATAACCCCATTATCACTCAAAAGCTGGCGGGCAAGGACAAGGCGTGGGTAAAGCATAGAAAGCAAATTGTCCCGTGTGATAGCGTTCTCATAATTTGTCTTGGCAAATTCACCCATACTATCTTTGCCATATGGTGGATCAATATAAATTACATCAATCTTTTGGTGATATTCAATCAGGAGGTTGAGAAGCCCGTCATAGTTGTCGCCAATTATAAGCTTGTGCGTAAGAGCTTTTTTATTCTGAACAAAACTTAATTTTTCGTTTTTCTTAAAATACTTTATCGTGTCGGTCATTTTCTCAAGTCGTTTGTCAAAATGAAAGCCAGTGCGTTTATAGGTAGTTCCGAGTTCAGCAATCATTATGGCCTCATTAATAGTTTCGGCTTGCTCTATGAGTTTTTTTAATAGGTCAGCATTCGTCTTTTCTATAATCTTGTCGGTAATGCGCTTGTCTATCTCGGAGATGAGATCGTTTTTAACTTTTTTTATTTCGTTTGCCATATTGTTTTCATATACTTTACTTAATAATATCAGGCAAGTCTCTTAGTCGTTTTCCATTATATTGCCAATAAGCAGCCCCTTGGTATGCACCACTAGGATTTAATTCCCTTTTTTGCTCGTATATTTTGTATGTTAATGGTGAAAGCTTCCAAGTCTGTTCGTCATATTCTACTTCACGCTCACCAACTACTTTTGCAGTAATTTCCTTGTCAGCTATAAAAGCAATTTCATCTCCGTTCTTAATCCCTTTTTTATAAAAACTAAATCTAGCCCCTTGTTCTCTGGCTTTTGAAACTTCGTCAAATTCCTTTTCTTTATCAACATCATTTGGATAAATCACTTTACCATCGAACGACAATAAAAGTTGTCGGACTAGATCATAATCAAGAGCAAATAATTCACTATCTCCAACTCGATGTTTATTAAAAATTTCTTTTAAAAGATTTTCTTTATCAGTATAATCTTCAAGCTCAATCGCAAAAAATCTTTTCAGACCAGAAACATTATAGTATCCATTTGCTTCAAGATTTCGCATTCGCTCTAGATAATTTAGGGTACCAGTTTGTCCTATTTTTATTAAGCCAGAAACAGCTGTTGTCATTATGTAAATAATTCCTTTCATAATTTATTTAAAATGTTTACTACTGGAAATTCTACAGCTCTATCGATTTTTTGAAATATTAAAGGAGTATGATTCATATATAAAGTATTAAATCATAAAATTGGATAGAAATCTATAGGCGTTTATAATCAGTAAATAGGTTTATTTTAGGATAATTTTCTGTTCTGCCAGTATTCTACCCACTCTGGGGCTAAAGTATTTACTTCTGTTAACAATAAATTAATATTAGTACTAAATTTATCATCTAATATTTGTGAGTCAAAAAGTTCAAGAGTTAAAATGCCAACCATTTGCATTTCGCTTGCTATCCAAAGAATTTCATTTCCATGGTTTTCGTTCATATCATCCCCGTGGGCATAACTAGAAAAATGTCTATAAATTAAATATGGATTGTCTGAAATTGTCTTCCATACTTTTCTAGTTTTATTTGAAAATTTTCTCATTCTTACTGGTGTAAGCATTAACACAATTTTAGGCAATTGAATATTATTAGTTTTTAAAAAATTATTAGAAAGTAAAAGAGGGTCTTGTGGTAAATTTATACCTTGTGACGAAAACATAGTTTTGTAATAATTAACTTGGTCATTGTAAGCCTTTTTTAATGATTCAGTATCATTTTGTGCTGAGTTAATAATATTAGCCACTTTTTTTAAATTTTCGGCAATTATTATTAAAGAAGCTTTTTCAATTGTATTATCTATAATAAAAATTAATCTAGAATAAATATCAAATAGACAACGTAGATTTGGCAAATAATGTATAAATAAATTTTCCGATTCAGTTTCTAATTTTAAGATGAGGAATTTAAAAATTTCATTAAAGCGGTAAAGTGACCTTTTAAGAAATACAAGACGTGCAGAACCATATAAATCCTCAATTTCACTGTTGTAATTTTTGGTCTTTCCTATATTTTCAATTTCATCTATTATTTTGGCCACCAAATCATATACCTTATTTAAGAATTGTAACTGTTTTAAAAATTGTGAGTCTGTATTTTTCATAATTATTTATAAGTAGTTTTTACATCTTATCAGATCTCTAGAGCACATCATAAGTGACAAACACTTTTTTAATGTTGGAATATCTTTGTTCTGACAGGAATCTCGATCCTTACAAGATCAGTAAAGGTTGTCGAATTCAAGGTACTCTTCCTAACTTTTGATTCGTCGACACTTATCAAAAGTTAGGACGCGGAAACACGACACGGCGTACTCGCCGAGTAGACCGTGTTTCCGTTCGAGTCCTGACGCAAAGTTTCACTTTGCTTAGGGTCTTACAAAATCAAAACCGTCAACATTAACCTACAGGACTCGTCCGCAACTCAAAACTCGTCGTCACTCGTTTTGGTCGTGTCCGCAGCTCACGACCTAGTCTACTGACTAGGTGCCCGTTCCGCTTTTCGAGTCCTGACGTGAGCAATACCCATTGCTCACTTAGGGTCCACTGAAAAATCCGCCTTTCAGCGGATTCTTTCTGTGGACTTGGGAGTTATCTTTTGGAACAAAGTTGGAAGAGAGTTGGATTACCTTACTCACATTTTAAAGGAAAATTACAATGATAAAAAATCTAGTTATCTTCCATTAATGTCCAAGTAATATCGTCAGTGTCGTCAGTTTGTTATTTTATCACATCTTCTGTTATGTCGCTTGAGTCTTTTTCCGACTATACGACTGTAGAAACTCGTCAATTGCCTCATCGGCTGCTTTTTTAGCCTCTGTACTGACAACAATATTTTGATTGATGTTATGTATAGATTGAGTTGCTTTACCCTCAATCCTGTCCCATACAAGCTCTATAGCCCTCATATCGCCTTTCTTTGCCATATCTATGACTTTAGCAATTATTTCCTCCTTATAGGTCCTGGAACCCTCGCCAGAGTCTTCCGCTAAGCTTTCAGACAAAAGAGTTGTGAGATGTTTAATGCCTTTCGGTTTACCTCCAGGATTTAAAATAGAGCCAGGTTTGATTCGTCCTTTTTCATCCCTCTCAACCATTATTTCTCCATCATTTGATGGTGTTTGCGTGTTTTGTTCCATATATTTTATTTAATGCAAAAGATGAATGAGAGTTGATTCCCATTCACCTTGTGTAAGCTATTAAGTTATTAGTTCATTATATCATTTAGACAATTTTATTCAATGATATTCATAATTCTTCTATACCACATTAATGTAAATGCTACCGCAACAAATATGGCTCCAAGAATACCCGCAGGACCATATAAATCAATATCAAATCTAGCTTTAACAAAATCTGCTAAAACAAAAAACAAATATATTAGCAATACAATTAAAGCTATAAATACAATAAATTTTATAAATACTGTTATAAATTCTTTAACACCATTTTTAAACTTTTCCATATTTTTATATTAATTTATAATTTTTCTGTACTATAAGCACAGTATCCGTAGGAAATAAATGTATCTAAACCTAATGTGGTAACTTCAACGTACTTTTTATCAATGGTGTTGTATGACATTTTGAAAATAAAACCTTTTGGATAAACAGGTTGAATATTTTTGTATTCACCTGAATCCTCAATTATAGAATCGTAGGCATCACAACCATTTCTATCGCAACGATAAATTTTGGGATTGTCTCTATCACCTCCGATTAAATTAAACACCTTCGGTTCAACATTTTCGCAAGAATTACCATCACAATAAAACTTTTTAATAGGAATACAAATTGTATGATTGGCTGGCCATTGAGAAGAACTTTTATATAAGTTTTCCAACTCCACATTTTTATCAAACGGTTTATTCCAATCTATTGTAGTTAGTTGAGATACAGAATCTTCAGCTTGTTTCTGTTTTGCACTATAATCTCTTTTTTCTACATCTTTTTTATAAGCATCCTCAATTATTTGCCTATTTTGATTTTCAAGAATCATAAGACCTTCTCTTTGATTTTTAGCTTTAAAATAGGAAAAGACAAAAAAACATGTTATTACCGTTATAAAAAGTATAGATAGTCTAAACCAATTGTTTTTTATAAAATTTTTCATATTTACCACTTATAAGGTTTTACGTATCCTTTCTTTCCTGTATAAGGATTGGAATTACCCTTTGAGCTGTAATTATCGTATTTACTACTATTTGGGCTAGAACGTTGATAGGGCTGGACATAAGTGCCTTTCTTTGTCGTATAACCACCAATACGTGTTGAAGCTTCCACTGATGAAGCAGAAAACAGAAAACCTAAAACAAAGAAACTTAGTAATGAAATTGTCGATATTCTTTTAATCATATTTTTAACAAAAAATAATAAATTACCTCGTCTTTGACTTTCTTCCTTTAATTTTTTCATAAGGTTTATAGCTCTATCAAATCCAATACCTAATTTTCTTTTCCATATACTAAGATTAATAGCATTTAGTCTCAATCTCTCCTAGAAAATTCTTTGTACTAGTACAATTTAATTTGTATGGTGAAGGTGATGGTATAAATACTGGTTGATATGTAGGTGTAACAGGAGTTTGCTTAGCTGAAGATGAAACTGAACTAAGTCCTGCAATAATTGCATCAGTTCTTATTTGAAGTTTGTGGTCTGCATCTGACCATTCGTTTATTGTTTTCTGAGCTTTATCAAGATTATCTTCATATGTTTTGATGTTTTCAATTTGTTTATCTAATTGCTCTTTTGTATTTAAATTCTTAAGTACCGAAAGGCTATTTTTCATCTCAATTTGTGCGTCTTGTAACCATTTAATTACTGAGGTTAAATTATTAAGCTCCTTTCTTTTAAAATCTAATTGAATGTTAAAAAGAGTTGCAATGTAATCAACCCCCTCAGCAGAGTTCGGATTACCGATTTTAAATCCTTCACCTATAGTTATCTTATCCTCAATGTCTGAAATACTGTATTCACTTGCTGTTTTTAACATCTGTTTTATGTCGTGAGTTTTCTTAAATCTGGCAATTTCATTTATATAAGTTAAAATAATTTGATTTCTATAGTTTGTAAGCTCTGGGGATTCTTCGTATTTACCAGTGTCCTCAACCTTTGTCATCTTAATAGGTGCTGAGTCAGAACTTGGATTAACTTGTTTTATAACTGCTGTTTTAGGAGCGGGATTTGTGGAGGGTGTGATTACCGATTTAGTTTTGGTTGTTGTAGAAGCCTTAGCTTTCCTAAATCCAGCATCAATAGCTTCCTGTTCTGAAGTAAAACACTTCTTGCTCTTTAGTACCATTCCCTTGATATATTTACTACCCTTCAGATGGTAAATATAACTGCTGTAATTTCCAACAACTAAACAATTGTTTAAATCTGCTCTTGTTTTTGGAATCCCTACAAAAGAACTATTGCTAGCAGTAGAAGTTGTTGGCTGATAATTTTGATAGCTTGAATCAGAAGCACTAGTCGTTGGGCACCCGCTAGTGTAGCCTAAATCACCACAGACATAGCTTCCAGTGTCGGATGGGCAAGAATGCCATCTGTGGCAGCCAGACCTATGAGCAGAGGCTGTAAGAGGTAAAATAAAGACCATTAAGGCTAGAAACATTAATGCTTTTTTGATTATGTTATTTTTCATAGGAAATATATTAATTTTAATCTTTTTTATAAACACAAAACCCACCACATGGGTGAGGACCGAAGCCCTCCATACCAGTTTCCTGATATGACCTGTAACAGTAACCCCATATGATGGGTTTTTTATCTGTTACAGGTTTTTTCACCATGCCAATATTGCTATTGGTTTAGGCTACTTCTTCTTATTCGGTTGTAACTTTACATTACCATTTTAGAGGGGTAGTATCAAGCTAAGTTCACATCATTCACAACATTCACATTGAGATTAAGATTAAAATGGATATTAAACAAAAGGAACAAGAATTTTTATCCTTATTGAAGGCTTCATATGAAGCCCAATTAACTCATGTACCTGAAGAAAAAATTGGAGGTGTAATTCGTGATTCTAAAAATGTTATTATTAAGGAGGCAACCTTAAAACAATATGGATTTGGAGAAAGAGATTTCTGGGATATTATTTGTCCTTCTCTTAAACAACAAGGGTATTTAGAGTCTTATGATGACTCAGACCAAGCTTTAAATGTAAACCGTAGTAAATACTACGAGACATTTCCTGAATACAATAAGAAATTAAAATTACAAGAATTATCTGAGAGCTTACCCTTACAATATACAAAGGAAAGTCTTTATAAGTATGGTAAAGCCCATTTTCAGAACAATGGATTGGGACTGGAAAAACTAAAGGAAATGCAGGTCAAGGTAGAAAAAATAAAAGAAGATATAAAAAGATTCAAATATAAAGCTGATGAAGATTATGAGCATATCTTTGTTATAAATGAAGCAAAGATAGCAGAAAAATTAACTACCAATATACTTAAAAAATACTCTGATGTACAGGAACCTATT
The DNA here is from genome assembly GCA_013816135.1 of Patescibacteria group bacterium. Classification (GTDB taxonomy): domain Bacteria; phylum Patescibacteriota; class Minisyncoccia; order Phycocordibacterales; family DATDWN01; genus C7867-006. The sequence goes on from JACDEV010000012.1 coordinate 18,351, forward strand.
AAAATAAAAACATTAGGTATAGAAATTCGTGGCAACTATATATTTAAAGGTCATAAGAAATCTAGAATCAATGAAACAGATAGATGCTTAATATATTTTTTGTATTATAAATATTTAGAAAATAAAGATGAGTGTTTTGAGCCAAGCAGGTTGCTTGCAGAATTGAAGTCAGAAAAAGTCAAAAAATCAGAGGGGTATATAAAAAATAGAATAGTTATTATAAATAAAACAATAAAGGAATTAATAGTAAGAGGAAAGACTAATATTAGAAGTTTTATTAAACACGAACAAGGACGTGGTTATCACCTAAATCCTAAGATTCTTATATAAATCACAAAACAATCATAAAAAGCAAGAAATAAATAATTTCATAAATTTTTGAACTCTAAAAAATCCTTATTTTAAAGGCTATTTTTTACTTTTATCACAAACCATTCACAAAGTTTGTGATTATTTTATGTGGAATAATTCTCTCAATTAGAAGTTAATGGATGAAATTAAATAATATGAAAAAAGATAAATACGAGAAGACCACAAACTTGAATCTTGCCACATTTTTATATGCGAATGAGCAACCGATTGTAGGAATTAATGAAGTTTCAAAAGGTCAAAAAGAGTTTACTTTTATCAACTCAGAAAGATTAGAAGAACTTATAGCTACATATAAATTTCCAGAGCTTGATGATGAGAATCTTTTGGTTGATGTACACAAATACGAGTATTCAAGAAGATATTTATTAGACCGAATAAACGAATAATTAACATTGAGATAAAAATGAATATAGAAAATAAAGACAATAAAATATCATATAAAACCTCCATAATTACTGCTGATGCACTGTATGAGATGGTGTTTGAACGAGTACTGAATAAAACATACTTCTTTAAAATTGATAAGTCTGGAAACACAGAGAGCTTTATTGAAGAAGTTGAAATTGATGGAATAAAATATCGCCCCTTACCACCTAATTATAATTTAGTAGAAAAGAAAGTGATTCTTTTTCCATCTCTTGCTACTCCTTACGGGAGTGAAGAGGAATTAATTAAAGAGATACACACTTTCATACACAAGTATCTTGATATCTCAGAAACCTTTGAACACATTGCCACTTATTATGTTGTCTTTACGTGGCTATACGACAGATTTAATGAAGTGCCTTATCTTAGAACTATAGGAGATTTTGGCACTGGGAAGTCGCGATTTCTTCAATCTATAGGAGTGTTGTGCTACAAACCTATCTTTACAGGTGGAGCGACTACTCCAAGCCCCATATTTCGCATTATAGACGAAATTAAGGGCACACTAATCATTGATGAGGCTGACTTCAAGTTTTCAGATATGACTTCAGACATAATAAAAATTCTCAATTGCGGTTATCAAAAAGGTACTCCAGTACTTCGCTCTGAAGGTAAGGGAACTTTTGAAGTAAAAGCCTATGATGCATTTTCTCCCAAAATAATAGCTACTAGAGAAACATTCACAGATAAAGCTTTAGAAAGTAGATTTTTAGTTGAGGAAATGGGAATTGGGACACTTCGTAAGGACATTCCCCGCACCCTAGATGAGAGTTTTTACCAAGAAGCAGAAAACATACGGAATAAACTTCTGATGTGGAGACTCAAAAATTACTTTAAACCTATTGAACATCGGACAGACATTATAGAAGGTATTCATCCCCGACTAAATCAAATAGTTATTCCTCTATTTTCAATTATTAAGGATGAGAAAACTAGAGAAAAACTAAAGACATTCATTATTAAATATAACGGCGAATTAGTGGCGGACAGAGGATTATCTAGAGAGTCTGATATCGCATTCGCAATTTTTAAATTTGAATACGATACAAATAAAAAAGAAGTAACAGTTGGAGAAATAGCTAAATATGTAAATGATGACATTTTTGATTTTGAGGATAGGCTAACTCCAAGAAAAATTGGTTGGTACCTTCGTTCAAGAATGCAACTAAAACCCTACAAAACCAGAAAGGGCTTTGTGTTGGATTTAGAGCTGAATAGACAAAAACTTAACTTCTGGAAAGAGCGTTATGGAATTACTGATTCTGACATAAAAGGTGAAAAAGTGAACGATGTGAAGGTTGTGAATGATTTAGACACAGAAATAACACTAACTAATGAAATTAAATTTTCATAAATAAACTGAACATACACATTAAACGATAGCTGTATATGTATAAGGTCAAATTAATAATGATATAATGAGTAAGCTACACAATAAACCAATAGACGATAATATTTTTGTACCCAAGGAGGGGGAACGTGGCTTATTGTGTAGCAACAAAAAGTCGTTTCGTTCTCCCTCTTTTGGTATAGAAACGGATTTATTATTAACCAATGAGAATGTAGCCCTAGATTATCTCGCAAGTATTTTAGTAGAAGCATTCTTAGATAAAAAAGAATATGAACACAACCAATCTAACAAATCAAAAGAAGGCGGTAATTTATTGCCGAGTATCAACTAAAGAACAAGTAGATGAGGGTAACAGCTTAAGCACTCAAGGTAAAATCTGTCGGGATTATGCAGAAAAATTTGGATATGAGATTACAGAGACTTTTGTTGAACAAGGTGAAAGTGCAAAAACTGCTGACCGTACAGAACTTCAAAAGCTCCTTGCTTATTGTGCTGAAAAGAAACACGGAGTAAAAGCAGTTATTATTTACAGGTTGGACCGACTTTCTCGTAATACAGACGACTACAGCCAGCTCCGCCTCCTACTGAAACGCTACGGGGTAGAGATAAAATCAACATCAGAACATTTTGAAAATAACCCCGTTGGACGCTTTATGGAGAATACAATGGCAAATATAGCTCAGTTTGATAACGATATACGCTCAGAACGCTGTGCAGGTGGTATGAAAGACGCTATGCGTGATGGTAGGTATGTGTGGATGGCTACTGTCGGCTATGACAATGTAAAAGTACTGGGTAGAGCTACAATCGCACAAAATCCCATAATGGCTCCTCTCATACTCAAAACTTTTGAACTCATTGCTCGTAACACATACTCAACTGAGGAAGTGAGAAGAATGATAACAAAAGAAGGTTTGGTGAATAAAAAAGGCAAACCTTTTTCAAAAGGATATTTTTATACAATGCTTACTAACGAACTCTTTGCTGGATGGATTGTAAAATTTGGAGAAAGACACAAAGGCATCTTCACACCAATTATTTCAGATGAACTTTTTAATCAAGTTCAGAGAATATTGAAAGGTAAAGGTAGAAAGCACTCAGCATACATCACGGACCATCCAGATTTTCCATTGCGTAAGTTTGTAATTAATGAAGAAGGCAAGAAATTAACTGGTAGTTGGTCCACTGGAAGAGAAAAGAGGTACCCGTTCTATCGCTTTGGAGGTAACCAATCAAATCATAGCCGAGACAAGTTTAATAATGCCTTTCAGACGTTTATGAGTAAGTATAAATTAGATGAGAAACATATTCATATATTAAAGAAGTCGGTCCAAGAACATTTAGTAAAAGCCACAATAGAGCAACGCAAAGAAGCCGAAAGACTTGAAAAATACACAATCCAACTAAATGAGAAACAATCAGCTATCATCAAGAAAAATTTAGATGGTGTTATAAACGATATTGTTTTAAAACAACAACTTGAACAGATTGAGAAAGAACTGACTGAGGCTAACTCATCACTCTCTACTCTACCTAAAAGTGACACTAACTTTAAAGAAATGCTTGAGTTCACTGAGGAATATCTTAGGAATCCAAGCAAGATATGGAAAGAAGCAAAAATAGGAGTCCAAGTTAAGTTACAGTGGTTCCAATTCCCCCAAGGTTTAACGTTTGAAAATAATTTATTTGGAACCAATGAAATAGCTAGTGTTTTCAAGACAAAAGACACATTTTCAGCGTCTTTGTCATCTAAGGTGGACCCTACAGGACTCGAACCTGCCACCCCCTCATTGCAAATGAGGTGCTCTACCAGATGAGCTAAGGGCCCATAAGCGTTAATAAATCAAACTGCTTTGATTTATTAAGGACTTTTGGGAGCCACAGACATGTTTCGTTAGAAAACGAAACAGTCGAGGCGGGGTCGCGGAAATTTTGTTTTGTCGAAAACAAAATTATCTGTGACCATAATTATACTTATACCACACAAAACCACTACATTGTAACTTTATTATAATTTGCAATGATTGCAAACTCGGGTCACAAGTATTTTTCTGGTGAAAAATCTTCTGACCATACCTCGGTGCCGTCGCACCTCCGGTCTTGCGGTCGGATCCTTATTCCGACCTCACTCTACCAGATGAGCTAATGCCCTACACTAGCAAAATACTTTGAAATATTAACCCAATTATGGGCTAAGTGCAAGTGAAACAAACCCCTTAATTCTGAAAGCTTCATAGCCCTTATTCACCTGATACTCATGCTTGAAAAGTATAATAACTAATGCAGGTGTAAAAGATTTCAATCAATTTATTAAAATACTTAACAAAATTAATTAAATTACTTAACTAATTATAAAAATAAAATATGAAAAAAATAACAAGATTAATTCGAAATAGTTCAATGTTTCTGGCATTACCGTTTTTGTTTTTAGCAGGATCTACATATGCAGCAACAACTGCTAATGATGGAACACATGTAATGATTATGACTCACCTATGTGATAGCAGTATAAAAACGGTGCAAGATTTTGAAGCAATGGAAAACAACAAAACCCCACTTGAAAATTTGGGAAATGATGTGCTTCACTGCCCGACAACTGCCCTTCCTGGCGACTTAGCTGTGACTGGAACAGTAGCTTCACCTCGAACTGTATATGATTTCAGTGTTCAAAGTAGAAACGGAACAACTGTAACCTTAAAAAACAATGGAGAATTCGAACAGCACAAAGCCTGTGAATCAGATTTGGGTGTAGACGTTAATATGAATGGAACTGTTTCAAGTAGCACATGTCTTGATATCTCCCACTATAAATTACATGTCCCAGATGGTGGAGGTACAATAGTCAATGTAAAAGAAACAATGGCCCCAGCAGGATTTCATTTCGGTATCATAAGATTTACACCTGTTGTATTAGATGGAAATAACGACAGTGAATCCTTGTCATCAATTGATTCCTCAACAGGTAGAGTTGACCTAAACGTTACTCCAGATAAGAATGGAATGGTGATGCTTCATATCTATCAGTTCATGAATTCATCTACAACATCAAATACTGATACCACAGGTAATACTGGTACTACTACTGGAAACACAACTGACAACCAGTCATTTCATAATTTCTTAAATGACCTACAAGTACAAATTAATAAGTTGAGAGAACAAATACTATTAATTCTAAACCAAAGAGGAAATGGGAATGGGCACGATAGTGGAAATGGAAATGGATCCACAACCCAAACCACTCTTGGTATTCCGCATGTAGTTGCCGCATCACCATCTGCAGTAGCTGGAGATTCCGATGACTTTGCGGGTGATCACTTTGGTGCAAACGAACAAATTCAAATAAACAACAATGGGAATACAATTATGACAGTAAGAACTGATAAGGAAGGAAACTTTAACACCGGTTCAATATACTTACCACGTAATGTCGGAAACACAACATACGTATTTAAGGGTTTGAGTACTGGTGCTCAAGTATCTGTTACCATCAATGTAATGCCAATTCATTAAAACACAGGAGTCTTGATTGAAAGAAAAAACATACATTTAGAAATGTATGTTTTTTTAATTTATAAATTTTTTACATGATAAAGGGCGAGTCGTATACGACCCGCCCTATCGACTTACTCCTACGGAATAGGAACTTCCTTTTCCGCAGTTTTCAAAGCTTCCGCAGCCTTCTGTGCCTTTCGCCGCTTACCTCTTTCCGTACCGCCCTTGTGACCTGCCTTACTCGCTTCCTCCTTAGTCCACACATGAGCGACACCTTTTCTGTGTGCAGCTCGACCACCTTTACTTGCGATCCTGCGTTGTTTCTCAGGATCCATCGATGCGAATCCGCGATCTGCATTTGCCATGAGTTCTCTCTCCTGTGTACAAGTACGAAGTTACTATACATCTCTCAAATTTAGAGTCAATTTAAACTTTTACTTTCTATTTAAAGCAAGAGAAAGAACATGATGTAAAAAGTCTTTTGTAGATATACCTACGGCTTCCAAGGACTTTGGTAATAAAGATTCTTTTGTTAGTCCAGGTAAAGTATTTACTTCCAAAAAATAAATTCCACGACGTGGTGAGACAATGAAATCAGAACGAGAGTAATGACGAAGACCGAGTGTCTGATGAACAAGCTTGGATAATCTTTCGAGTTCTTTCTTTTCTGCTTGGCTGAAATTTCCTGGGCAGACTTCCCTATTTTGTTTTGAAATAACTTCAATCGAAGGTAGTGCATAAAGCGGCTGGTCTCTTAAACCATCCACCACTCCACAAGTGGCTTCTTTTCCTTTTATGCACTCTTCTACCAGCATATCTTCTTTATTTATCAAGCTAGTTTGCAAAGCTGTAATAAGCTGAGCCTCGTTTTGAACAATTGTAATTCCAATAGAAGAACCGCCTTTTACTGGCTTGACTACCATAGGAAATGTAATAGCTCCAGAAATTTCTCTAGCTCTTTCAGTAAGGAATTCTGTAGGACGAAACAAAACTGATACAGGAGTCTTGATACCTTCTTTCATAACTTTCTCTTTTGAAAGCCACTTATTCATAGCTATTGAGGATGGATATCTTAGAGAACCAGTATAAGGCACTCCATGATGGTCCAAGATATCTTGAACTTGACCATCTTCACCATACTCTCCATGTAAAGCGTTGAATACGACATCTACATTTTTCAAAATTCTTTCTGGAGACCTTTCCAATCCTTGTACATGCCATTTTTTGTCTTTGGAAATAAAAATATCTACAGGTCGGTGAGTTTCCGAAAGTTGTTTCAAAATATTTTCACCGCTTTTCATAGAAACATCATATTCTGATGATGGTCCTCCTCGAAGAACACCGATACGAAGTGAGCTAGGCAATGTCTGCATTTATATATTGTAGCAAACAGAAAGTAATATAGAAAAGAATTAATACATTAAAAGGCGGGTTGCTTATGCAACCCGCCCTCATTTTTGTTCGATACTTCTATTTCGAAACCATGTCGACTCCAGCGATCAAGCTGACGAAGGACCAGACCGACTCCATCGATACCTTGGCATTCACCTCACGAATACTGTTTCGACTCGTGCGTTTGAGCACCCACAGAACTTTGAAGATGTTCTGGTGATACTGCTCGAGACGATGTGCGTAGATCTTGTCAGGGTCATCAATTCTCTTGATCTCGTTTTTCCTGCCGTAGTGACGTTGCCAGCACTCCGAATCCGGAAGCTCGAAGACGAGGTAACGTGCATCCCAGCCACGCATGTCCAAGTACTCCACAAGCCATTCTGCCTGTGCAGCTGTCCTCGGAAAACCATCGATGACGATATCACGTTTGCTGTCGACACCATCGAGGAATTCCTTGAGTAGTTCGATCACCAGTGAATCATCGACGAGAGTTCCAGAGGTCATTTGACCCTGATGATCCGTGTCGCTTTTGTGCGTTGTCAGATAGTCACGAATCAGTTGCGAATTCTCGATCGCAACGAAACCCGCTTTTTCCAACTGGATCCTGGGATTGCCTTTGCCGCAGCAAGGCGGTCCGATCAGGATGATTGCTTTCGGCTTCTGATTAACTCTCGTCAAATCTTTCTCCTTTAATGAACAGTCCAGAAAAGAGTCTAACCTATATCTCTCAATTCATCAAATCTTTTTTGCTTCTCAAGTTTCTATGGAAACTTATAGCAAATCTATGTGCTTCACTATTTGATAAAATAATTTCTCGTTCATGTACCAACCATCTTTTATCTCCCAAAATCTCACGTGCCTGATGACGTTCGTTTTTGACGACGGAGACAACAGGAATCCTTTGACTGACTACAGCAATGTTCTTTGCAATTATTCTTTCCATCGCTCTTTTCTGAGCTTGTCCTCCATCAACTACTATAAGGTCCGGTAATCTCCATTCGATATGAGCCAATCGACGAGTTAAAACTTCCCCCAACGCCTTCGTATCATTTACTCCTGGATCTTCTTTTATATGAAATTTCCTATAATCAGACTTCTTAGCCTCTCCTTCTTCCACCACAGTCATTACACCAACTACATTTTGTCCAGATAGGTGAGCAATGTCATAACTCTCAATCCTGAAAACTTCACCATTTGGAGTCTTATATGAATTCTCTTCCTTGATAAGCGAGATGTCTTGTATATGATTTAAAGTAAACATTGTTCTCTTTACTCCATTTGCTCTTTCAAACTCTTTGTTCTTGGCGAAAACTTTCATTTGCCTTTCTAGATTTCCTATCAATCTTTTTTTTCTTCCTTCAAAAAATAAAATGATATTCTTTACTTGCATAGCATAATCTTCCTGGGTAATTTCTCCTGTACAAACTCCAGGACACAATCCAATCTGTCTATTGAAACATGCCTTTGGAGCATGCCCTCGTTTTTGTTCTGAAGCTGGAATACATTTACTGTCACGATATGGAAACATCTTTCGAATAATTTTTAATGCTTCACGAAGCTGACTTCCATTTGGAAATGGTCCAAAGGAATAGGCTATCTTATACGGAAGCTTGTCTTGTTGTTTTTTATTTAATCCAGAAAGTATAAGTTCCCTTCCACGCAAAACAAGAATCTGGGGAAATGCTTCATCTGTAATGACTACAAAATTGAAACTCTTGTTATCTTTTTCCTGAATATTAGCTTCTGGCTGATGCTTTTTTATTAGATAAGCTTCCAAGACTAAAGCTTCCAAAACAGAATCGGTCTCACAAAAATCTATCTTGGTAAATGCTTGGAGCATCTTGGAAACCAACGGACTACGGGTATTTACAATCTCCGGTTTGAAATAACTTTTCACCCGATCGCGAAGCGAAGTGGCTTTACCAATATAAAGAATCTTTCCATTTTGATCGCAGAAAAAATATACACCAGGATTATCCGGGAGATTATTTATTAATTTTTTTATATTTTCTGATATTTGACTTTGCATAATTTATATGCTATAATAGAATTTGGAGGTTCATGTAAATTCTGGGCTGAAATGCAACTCTGGTTGCTAATCACTTCAATATACCACACTCTCTCGACACCTCACTCGCACTCCTGTATCGGAGTGTTTTTCTGTATTTGTTGTTAATGATTTCCAACT
>JACDEV010000024.1 GCA_013816135.1 Patescibacteria group bacterium
CCCACCCACAGGGGAATCTTGCAAGGCAAAGATCTGACTCTGAAATACTATTAGCCAAAGTGCGAATGACAGACTACAAATAATGAAGCTTACAGAAGGACCGGCAAAGGCAATATTGATCTCTTTTTTAGGATCTGTCAATTCCTGGGAGCTTAGCGCAATTCCACCAAAGGCAAAGAGTACAATCTTTTCAAATTTTACTCCATACTTGTTTGCTATAGTGGAATGACCGAGTTCATGAAACATAATGGAAAAAAGTGCAATGGATGCACCCGTAACTCCCAATACTAGGTAGCTAAGTTGCGATAAGCCTGGATAATAAACTGGGAAAAAAGTGTATGAAAGACTCCACGCAATAAGAGTAAAGATTAAGGCGAAACTAAAATGTATGTAAATTGGTACTTCCCCTATTTTACAAACAAACATGGAATAACGGGAAATCCAGCTCTTTTTGCCAATTTCATTTCCCAACTTTTCTTCAATCTCGCTGTTGTTCATTTTGTTTTTTTATCCTCTCACAAAATATCAAAAGTGATCGTACCATACTTGATCGTTTGAACAATGCTCACTAGATTGGAACTGTATTTCTGGTTCATTAAATGAAATATTTATCAAAATTGAGTATGTGTCTCTTCGATCTCCTTTATGGATTAACATTTACGGTGATTGTATAAAATTAGACTTAGATTCTAGGGATCCCAGTACCAATTTATCTGCTCTACCTTTGTTCTTCAGCACATATTCTAGCTGTAATTTTTCTTGCAAAATCTATTCTAGGTAGTAATATCAAACAGGAAGAATATATTCCCTGAGTAACTATGTTACTTGATTATAGGTTACCATGTATACACATTACCGCGTAGGTGTTGCAAAAGGTGGTATGGTATATTGATGTTGATTTAGTCTTGTTGTTTGCTCTTTGCATTTGGGAAATCACACCCTTAAACATAAAACAATTTTTCTCCAGGTGGGCATTTAACTGTATACTGTATCTCAACTCCTTATTAGATACAAATTAACCAATACATGACATGTACATAGATGCAATAATGACATATGCTTGGTTGCAGTATTATTTTTTCACCACTGAATTTTCTCCCTAAGTGCTACTATTTTCGTTGTCAGCTTTTGATTTTCGAGCTACCTTTTAATACAATTAATTGTGTTGTAATCACCTTGAAAGTTGGACTTACACTACCTCAGCTTGAGATACAAGCTAATAGACAAAATTTAATTAAATTCTCTAGAAAAGCTGAAGAATATGGCTTTGACTCACTTTGGGTACTAGAAAGGCTTCTTTCGCCAATTAATCCACAGACACCTTATCCAGCAACTCCCGACGGTCGCCTTCCTTCTGATTATCAAACAGTACTTGATCCGCTAGAAACTCTGTCATTTGTTGCGGCGAACACCGAGAAAATATCATTGGGGACATCTGTCATAGATATGCTATTCCATAATCCTGTTGTACTTGGGAGACGATTTGCTACCTTGGACGTTCTTTCAGAAGGAAGGATGATATGCGGTCTTGCCATCGGCTGGTCTAAAGATGAATATCAAGCCTCTAACATACCTTTTAAGAATAGAGGTAAAAGAGCAGATGAATTTCTTGATGCTCTAAAAAGCGTATGGTCCGATGATGTTGTAGAATTTAAAGGTGAATTCTACACTATTCCTGCCTCAAAAATAGGTCCAAAACCCATACAAAAACCTCATATTCCGATTTATCTTGGTGGCTTTAGCCCAAATACTTTTTCTAGAATCGTAAATTATGATGCTAACGGCTGGTTAGGCGTACCATTTGGGCCTCTGGAACAACTTAAAAGTACTGCAAGTACAATAAGAAATCTTGCTATTAGAGCAAATAAAGATCCAAATGCTTTCAAGATCATTCTTTTAACTTATCTCAATATTTCTGATACGAAAAACTCAGACGGAAAGCAACGGTTTCCAATGTCAGGAACTATGGAAGAGATAGGTAACGATATAAAAGAGATAAAAGATATGGGCATAGGGCATGTTGTATTTAGTCACTTTTTCACTCCACTATATGGAAATATAGATCAAACTATCGAAACCTCAAAACAGCTGCTTCAATTCGCTAAATAGCGCAGAATTCAATTCTCTATCATCCTACTAGTTTTTTTTGTTTTTGATGTATTGTAATGCCAATAGAAACCCCTTAGCGCACTTATCTTTATGAAAATTGTTCCAATTTCTACTTTAGAGTACTGAACATATTTTTCTATAAATAGATCGTGAACTTTGCGAATATATTTATCTTGATCTCCGCCCCCTTCTTTTTGTTCGACCAATTCGGCGTACCCCATTAAAATGATGAACCACAACCTTTGCCAATCATCTTCGTAGTTGTCTACTTGAAAAGCAACTTTGGGGTTTTTCTGTATATTTTTTACCCTTTTCAGCTGTTTAATAAGAACGGTCTTAGGCTTATAGTCTAAG
>JACDEV010000013.1 GCA_013816135.1 Patescibacteria group bacterium
CTCTAGTAGTCTGTTTTCGGCTATAAACTAAAGGAAAATAAAAATAATCTCTGAACCAACTTGAAAGGGAAATGTGCCATCGTCTCCAGAATTCTGCTACACTTTTTGAAAAATAAGGTTGATTAAAATTTCGAATCACATCTATTCCTAGGAGTTTTGCAGAACCTCTGGCGATATCTGAATATCCAGAAAAGTCTGCATAAAGCTGGAAAGCAAAAAATATAATTGTGATCACTATGCTTAACCCTGAAACATTGGAAATATGTGCATATACATAGGTCACTGATATAGCTAATCTGTCTGCAACTACAAGTTTTTTAAAAAATCCCCATAACATCAATCTTAAACCGATTACAATATTTGAGAATTCAAAAGGTATGTCTTTTTTGAGCTGAGGTAGTAAATGCTCTGGTCTTTCTATAGGTCCAGCCACTAACTGTGGAAAGAACAAAACATACAAAGCGTATATTCCTAAATGTTTTTCAGCTTTATAATTACCTCGATAAACCTCAATTATATAGCTCATACTTTGGAATGTGTGAAAAGAAAGTCCAAGGGGTAAAATAAGTGATAATGTTCCAATCGAATAATTCCAGTGAAGTAGATGAGCAAGATTTAAAATGTTTTCATTAAAAAAATTGAAGTATTTGAAAACAAACAGCAATCCTATATTTGAAACTAGACTCCCAATAAAAAAGATTTTTCTTTTAGTTCCAAGCGAGGATTCTATTTTCTGAGCAAGGACATAGTCTATAATGATCAAAACAAATAAAATCAATATATATTTAGGTACGAAAGCCATATAAAAATAGCAGCTACCAATAAGAAGGATTAGCCATCGGAATTTGGCAGGTGAGATATAGTAGAAGAAGGTAATCAGAATAATGAATATAACGAAGGCTATGGATGTAAATGTCATAAAGGTGTTTTTTCTTCAGAACCAACTTTGTAGGATATTCCAGTAACAAAAACTTTGGATAAACACAAATATGACGCGAGCTTCGCAACTTCATCTAATGAATTTGTCTGAGATCTTTCTGTGATAAAAGAGATTATAGCTTCCGGTAAATCATTGTTTAAAGAAGAAGGTATAAATGAAGGAGAAATGGCATTTACAGAAATATTAAAGTTAGAGAGTTCCTTGCTTAAGTCACGTAATATTCCTTGCAAAGCTTCTTTTGCACAAAGATAGCCAGTCATTCCACTGGCAATAGAATCTTTTTTTAAGACTTCAGAGGTTAAACCGATTATTTTTCCACTTCTATTTATTTTCATGTGAGCAGCCACAGCTTGAAATAGAGTCAGTCCTCCAAATGCAGTAACTTCAAATTGCTGACGAAACTCTGCTCGAGTAATGTTTAAAGCACTTTTTCTGATAATTGGACTAACTGCACAGTGGATGCAGATATCTATTTTGTTTATTTTTTTTACTACATCAAAAACCTCTTTTTCATTTGTGACGTCGACTTTGTATGAAGTGTGGCCATTTCCTGATAGGGAAGCTATAAACATATCTACCTCAGTTTTAGATGTGCGATTATACAGCAGGTAAATTTTAAAACCATCTGCTGATAGCTTTGTCGCTATAGCTTTTCCTACATCACCCATACCTCCGGATATTATTACTGTTTGTGATTCTGATTCCATTTATTTTAAAAGCTTAACCATAGCTTCACCATCGATTAAGACTACAACTTTGTTTTCGTCCAAAATTTCAGTATTAATCTTTACTGTCTTAAGAGCCTCTACTTTTTGAGTGATCTTTCCTCTGACTGTTACTTTTTGTCCGATGTAGATAGGTGTTTTAAATCTAAGTGTTTGAGATAAAAATAAGGCATATTTACCTGGTAAATGCATACCAATTAGGCGGGAGAAAAAACTAGCAGTTAAAAGTCCGTGAACTATGGTCTGTCCCAATTCAGTTTCTTTAGCATAGGTTTTATCTACGTGTAAAGGATTGTGGTCTCCAGATAAATTAGCAAATTCCATAACCATTTCTGAAGTAATTTCTACTATAAATTCCGCACTATCATTTACCACTAGATCGTCGAATTTAAATTCAACAAGTTTATTATTCATATGGATCTTTTCCTTTCGATTTAACTAGGTTGATTACATCAGCAAAATTCTTTATCGCCATTGCTTCCGAGTATTCAAATCTTACCCCTAAGGCTTTTTCAATCTCAGTTAATAGAATTATGGCATTTAGCGAGTCCCATGAACTTGCAGACTCTGGTGATAATTCTGGGGTCACCTCTGATTCATCGATGCCAAGTACGGAGGAAAATACATGTGTTAATTTGCTCATATTAGTATAGTTCTTTAATTTTAATCGGTATCGAATTATTGGCTATATTAGCTAAATAATCGATAATTGCCAATTCATATACTTTAGCACCTTCACTTGATGAAACTTGCATAGCTCCCAATTGTGGAAAGAAATCAGAAATTGGAAGATTCTTCTTTGTAGGAATGAATTTTGCTACTAGTTTTTTATATCCTTTTTTGTTCAGGGTCTCGATTATTGACCTCAAGAAAGCTTCCTCTATTTTTCTACCCATAACTCTGCAACTCATCAGATAGATAAGTAGTTCAGCTTTATTTATTTCCTTTTCTACAATAATGGCTAGTATTGTTATACCGTATGAACCGAATTTATCTTTAATATCTCCAGAAAAAACAAGAGCTCCAGTATCAATCAATGTTTCTATCTCTTTTTCGGTTGAGCGAATGGTGCTTAAATTGAATTGATTGGTCTTTTGAGTAAGTTGTGAAAGACGTGGGATTTGTTCTCTGCTATTAAGTGAGATTTCGATTTCTACATCAAGTTTTTTCAGATATTCTGAAACATCTGTGGAACTAGATAAAATCTCTTTTCTTTCTCTTTCTACTGCGTACATTTGTCCTCTTTGTTTATCTTCATCTGTGAGTTTAATTACATGAAAAGCGTCCAGATCAAGAAGGGTTTTAGCGTACTCTTCAGGTGGAATACTCCAATTTGGGACCATGACTTCGGGTAGTTGCGAAGTTACAATTTCACGGTTCATTGGGTCATCGTCAATAAAGACAATACTATCTAAGCCGATATTTAATTCATTGGATATTTGGACAAGGTTTTCAGCTTTTGTTTTCCAGTTGGCAACGATACTAGCGAAGTGTGATTTTTTTAGAATCATATTTTGATTTTTTTCAAACATCTCATTTACATCTTCAATATTATTCTTACTATTTATAGCCAAAATAATTCCATGGTTATAATAATCCAATAACACCTTCTGGAATTCAAGAAAAGCGTTTCCTGGGTACTCATTGCCGAGCGAGACACCTAAAGGCCCAGATTCTCCAATTACTCCTCCCCACAATGTATTATCTAGATCCAAAACAATGCATTTATGAATCAGACCTTTTTTTGCTCTTATTAGGGACATCCATTCCTTCACAATATTTAGAGTAAATTCGTTATTGAAAGGCTGGCTAAAGGCATACATTCCCCGGAGGTCACGAATATTTTTTTCACCAACAGACGAAACTATAGAGTTGGTATCTAGTATGCGGACATTACTTAGCTCATCTGACAGTTCTGAAATTTTGTTATTGAACTCACTTACAGTTCGATTTAATATATGTCCTTTGAAGATTCTAGAATGCTGAACTGAAGATGGGTTGATCAGAGTGTGTATTATGACATCACCTTTTGTTTGTTTGCAAAAAGTTTTCAAGTCATTTAAAACCTCATCTATGTGATCTAAGCTGGATGTGAATTCAGAACTTATAAATGGATTAATGTCGAAAAAAACAAATGTTATCTCGGATTCGTGTTTATATAGATCAGAAGATTCATTTTTTAAATCAAATAAATATTGTTTGTAAGGGACGGTAAATATATATGGATGAAATCCTTGGCTTATGCATAGGCCTGTCAAAGTCTTTTTTAAAAGATCGTCAGTAAAGTTTGTAACAATCGAGATCTTTACATTCTCCAGGTTTTTTTCAGATCCATTTTTTTCAAAGGCTTGAGCCAGTTTTAGATAGTCAAGGATTTCCATAATAGTTAATTATAGGGTCATAATAGCATAGCTGATGGCATGGTTAAACTCGTGAGAAGTACTTAAAAAAACCTTATACTTTATATTTTTTTTATCAATAAATGATACATCCAACTTTTTTCCTTTCTTATATATTTTAAAATCATGGTAGTGCAGAGTTCCTGGAAAAGCCTTAATGACAGCTTCTTTACAGGCAATACGAGAAGCTAAATATTGCTCTTTGTTTTTACTTCTGTTCATTATCTCTAGTTCATCTTTCAAGAAAAAAAACTCTGCAAGTCTTTTTTTAGCATCCAGCTTCTTTATTCTTTTAATTTCTACTATGTCGACACCGATTCCTATAATCTGCATTTTTATTTTGTTATGAATTTCGGATTGCTAATCAAGTACTCATATATAACATCAGCAGCATATAAGTGACCATCTGTTGACCAGTGGTCATTACAAGTCCAAACAGTACTTCTTGCATTTAGTGTAGCTTCAGATGTCATCTTTGGTTCTAGATTGTAGTAAGAGAAATTATCTTTTTTTGCAATTCTTTCAAGATTTGTAGAAAGACCATTATATTCTGAAGGTTCAATATGGGGGGTTGGCCAAGATACGAGTAGGAACTTAGATTTGTCACTTAAAACTTCATTTGAAAAAGTGGCTAAAACTTTATCTTCTTTTTCCCATTGAGAAGTGGAAGTAGTATTATTCACTGGATCCGCCGTTTCTGGTTTAGAAAATAAAAAGAAATTTCGTTTCGTACCTTTCAACAAGACAAGTTTATTGTAGATATTCATCAAAAGCTTGGATTTTCTCATTGTGTTTTTTATCATTACAGTTTTTGAGTCTTGGGATGTTTTAGATAAACTCAGTATAATTTTTCCTTGTTCATCAAGTTTGAGACTAGCTTCTCCTCTTGGCTCATATTCTGTAACCAAGTTAATTACTAAGTCAGGCTTTAGTTCTTTACCAAATCTTAAGTAGTACAGGATATTTTCAAATGTCTTGTTTCCAGAAAAGGCGACAGGGACAACCTCAAATATATAAGGTAAAGATTTATTTGAATTCAGTTTATCTTGCAAAAGTGAAGTAAACATCTTCTCTAGAGGCACTTGTAATGCTTCCACAAATGAACTTCCTATAACCTCTATCCTATAGATATTCTTTTCTTTTTCTATTTTTACTTCAGGACCATGGAAGCCTAGATTGTTGACTTGAACCACATTATCAAAACAGGATTCTGAATCATGAAATGTGGAATGTGGTTTATAGGTAAGGAGTCCTGAAGCTAGATCATTCTGAAAACGATTGTATTCAGAGTGGTCGGTAAGATGTAAACCTATCTCTAAAATGACACAGGAGACAAGAACTCCAACTGAGATTAAAATAATTTTTCTTGATAAGTTCTTCATCAGTTAAGAAATGTTTCTTATAAGTTTACTGACTAAACCTAGAGAGAAAAACCTCGTAATTATTTTGGAAGATATGGCTCCCCAGATACCAAAAAAATATACAAGTGGGATAAGAATTATAATTCCGAACAGATTTCCATATAAATTATATTGGTAGATTTCCTTTTGTGACTTTTGAGATTCAAGTATTGTGTAGATAAAACCAGAAATAATTACTGGTATGAGAGAAATGGAGAGAATCTGAGAATAATAGATTGAAGAAAGATATTTCGGAAAGAAGATTTTGAAGAAAATGGGGGATATAAGAATATAAAAGATTACTATTGTAGTAATGAATAATGTCAGGATGATAACTTTGTGCCAAAGAGTTTGCTTTATTTCCTCAACAGATCTTTGTGAAAACTGCGGCATAGCAAGAGAGTTTACATTCTTTAAAAGACCTTTAATCTGATCTGTAGGTGCTGTAGCTAGTGAATAAATAGCCAAGTCGATTGCTCCGACGAAATGAAAAACTAGAACTTTATCCAATTCAGATAAGATGGTACTGATTATATATGCTCCACTCAAATGTTTTCCATAATTTATAGCTTCAGGATCAACATCATTATTTTTAGCATATATTTTTTTTGTTCTATTCAGAAATATAAGATTAGGAATGATTACAGAAATAAAATAAACAAATAGGATTATGTAGATATTGTGTGTTAGGAAAATGGTGGTCACTAAAGAAACTAATGCAAAGATCTTTTTTACTATGTTGTAATTAACTTGAACAGAAAATAATTTCTTTCCCCATAACATGGAGTTGTACATATCTAAAGATTCTGTAAATGGCATAAAGATTGCTATGCTACAAAAGGCAATAGCCATTGTCATATTGCCATGGAGATAGTAATAACCGCCAAGTAGAAGAGACAGAAAAGACCCTAATACACCCCATTTCATTTTCGCTCGAACTGCTGGAGCTAGAGTTCCATCAAAACCTCTAGCTATCGCTTGAGTCAAAGCTGAGTCCATTCCTGAAAGAGTAGTGATTGTCAGAAGGCTAGTTATAGATAATATATATTTATAAACTCCAAAAATTTCTGGACTAAGCAGGTTAGCGAAAGCAATAGAAGTCAGGAAAGCCGCACCTGAGGAGACAAATTGACCCAAGCCGAGCCAAAATCCGCCTTTAGCCAGATAGACCATGTCTGTCTTTGTATAACCTTCAGTCCATTTCAGAACTCTCAAACCTTTGATTTTCAGTGACTCCATATCAACTATGATATTACTGCATTAATGGCTCTATTACTAGCGCAGCATTTAGCTATTTGATATACTCGGTAAATGCAAATGACAAAAAAAATACTGAGAGTAACTTTATTAGGAGGTTTGTTTCTAGTTCCGTTTATCGCGTTTATAGTTCCAACTGCAATGTACTTTCCATTTATCGCGGGAAAGGGATTCGCTTTTAGAATTCTAGTGGAGATCTTGTTCGGACTATATGTAATGCTGGCTGCTTTGGATCCCGAATATCGTCCTAGAGCTTCAAAACTAACTTGGTCAGTACTATTTTTCGGTGGAGCCATTCTAGTCGCTGACTTACTAGGGGTAAATGTATACAAGAGCTTATGGAGCAATTATGAAAGAATGGAAGGTTTCGTGCTCATCCTTCACTTGTTAATGTATTATTTTGTCGCTTCATCTATTTTGAATACTAAATCTCGATGGATGCAGTTCTGGAATGTTTCTATCATAGCGAGTGTAATTATGTCCTTATATGGAGTACTTCAACTCATCGGTAAGTTTGCCATCAATCAAGGAGGTACTAGAGTTGATGCAACATTTGGAAATGCAGCCTATCTTTCTATCTATTTAGTTTTCCATATTTTCCTTTGTCTATATATGTTGGCTGGAGAAGTTAAAGAGTCTTGGCATAAATGGGCTTATGGATTAGCAGCACTTCTTGAAACTTTTATCCTTTACTTTACTGCTACTCGTGGAGCTATCTTAGGACTCGTAGGCGGTCTGCTTTTGGCTGGAATAATCTTGGCTTGGAAAGAGCGCGAGAACAAATGGGTGAGACAAACTGCTTATGGTCTTATCGGGGCAGTAGCAGTTCTTGTTATTGGTATGTATTCCATAAGAAATACAGCTTATGTTGCTAAAAGCCAAGTACTTTCAAGATTTTCAACTCTGAGTGTTTCAGAGTTTAAAACCCAAGGCAGATATTTTGTTTGGCCAATGGCATTGAAAGGTGTAGCAGAGCACCCTATATTTGGTTGGGGTCAAGAAAACTTTAACTTCGTATTTAATAAAAATTATAATCCTGCAATGTTCGGTCAAGAGGAATGGTTCGATCGTACACACAATGTCGTTTTGGATTGGATGGTAGCTGGCGGAATTGTTGGATTTGCCGCGTATGTAAGCATGTTCGTTGCACTCCTATATTATATTTGGAGAAAAGAAAGCAACTTCAAGTTAGCTGAAAAAGCAATATTTACAGGAATGATCGCGGCATATATCTTCCATAACATGTTCGTATTCGATAACTTACTCACTTATATACTATTTTTCTCACTTTTGGCTTTTGTTCACAGTTTATCTGTAAGGAGAGAATTACCTGCAGGAAAGTTTTACACTGAAACTTTGTCTAGTGACAATGCAAGATATTCCATGATGGGAGTAGTTGCAGTACTAGCATTAGCAATGGTTTATTTTGTAAATATTCCTGCAATATTTGCAAATCAAACTTTAATCCAAGCTATGACTCCTCAACAGACAGGAGGAATTGAGCAGAACCTTGCCTTGTTTAAAAAAGTCTACGCTTACAATTCATTCGGTTCAGGTGAAGCTACTGAGCAACTAGTTCAAGTAACTTCTCAGATAGCCTCTCCCAATGTGAAAGTATCTGAAGATTTGAAGAAGCAGTTCTATGATTTTGCTAAATTAAAGATTGAGCAGAAAGTTTCAAGTTCTCCACATGACGCAAGATACTTAGCTTTTGCTGGAAGTTTCTTTAATCGATTTGGTCAATATGATGATGCTATAAAATATCTAGATCGATCAATAGTCGAGTCTCCAAAGAAATTATCTTTGTACTTTGAACTAGGGAATTCGTATATAGGCAAGGCAGATTATGTGAAAGCATTTGAGACTTTTAAGAAAGCTTATGAACTCAATCCAAATGTTCTAGAGTCAAAAATCATCTATGCTATAGGTGCATTGTATACAAAGAATGCTGCTGTATTAAAAGAACTCGCTCCTCAGATTGATCCAAATGTCATAATAAATGATAATCGTTTTCTAAAGGCTTATGTTGATATAGGGGATTATAATAGTGTAATCGCAATATTAAATGCGCGTATTGCAAAAGATCCAAATAATCTTCAATATCAACTTTCTTTGGCATCTGCATATGCAACGATAGGACAAAAACAAAAAGCTATCGACATAATAAGAGCAATCATTGCAAAGGAACCGACATTCAAAGCTCAAGGAGAAGAATACATAAAACAGATACAAGCAGGGAAGTAAAAATAAAAAAAGTTAGTTTGAAAAATAAAATCCGCTCTCTGCGGATTTTATTTTTAATTAAAAAATATTTTTTAAAATTTTTAGAAATGAAAGTTATCCACACTTTTTTTTAAAACAAACTTTATTTTTTAAAAGTTGTATTATAATTATCGTAGGTCGGAATAACATAATAATTTTATTATCGTTACAAACTTTTAAAAATAATTTAGTGGGTTGCTTGTCACAGAGCGATCTACAAACAAAAATATCATGGCAGCAAAAAAGAAAGCAGCAGCAAAGAAGAAATCAGCAAAGAAGCGAGCTTAGTCTTCTTCAAAAATCTTAATGATTCAAAATCTCACATTTATGTGAGATTTTGTTTATTTATCCGCACACTAACCCTAGTATCATTGCTTTGTGTTAAGTCAGAAGGGTTTAGATGGATATATTTATATTGTTGGTAATTTTCGATAGATTTGTTGTCATTAGCAATGGAGAACACTATACTAGGTTTAGTGTGCGGATATATGTTATAATCTTCCCGTATTATGTCATTTTTATCATCATTATTCGGCTCAGAAACGGCTAAAATCCTAAAGGAAATAGAGCCTATAGTCTCAAAAATCAACGCTTTTGAAAGCGTTATTTCTGCTTTATCAGATGAACAGCTAAAAGCCAAAACAACTGAGTTCAAAGAAAGATTAAATAAAGGAGAAACGTTGGAAGATATTTTACCAGAAGCTTTTGCAGTGGTCCGTGAAGCCTCTAAGAGATGTAGAAATGAAAGACATTTCGATGTTCAGCTTATGGGTGGAATCATACTTCATCGAGGTTCTATTGCGGAGATGAGAACTGGAGAAGGAAAAACTTTGGTTGCAACTTTGCCTGCATATTTAAATAGTTTAACTGGTAAAGGTGTTCATGTCGTAACTGTAAATGATTATCTGTCTCGAAGAGATGCTGTATGGATGGGAGAGATTTATGATTTTCTTGGGGTATCTGTCGGAGTAATAAATCACGAAGAATCTTTTTTGTATGATCCAACACACACTGAACTTGATAAGAAGAGAGATGAAGTAGCTTCTTTCAAAGTGGTAAATGAGTTTTTACGACCGGTTTCAAGACGTGACGCTTATCACGCCGATATCACTTATGGAACAAACAACCAGTTTGGTTTCGATTATTTGTATGACAATATTGAATATGAAAGTTCTAGACTTAGACAGCGTGAACCGAACTACGCAATTGTAGATGAAATCGATTCTATTTTGATAGATGAAGCTCGTACTCCGCTTATTATTTCCATGCCTATGATGGAATCAGATGACTTCTATACTCGATTTGCCCAGATAGCCACAAAGCTAGAAAAAGGTGAGCACTATACTGTAGATGAAAAGTTCAAGACTATTGCACTAACTGATTCAGGAATTAGCAAAGCAGAGGAACTTCTTGGAGTAGAAAATATTTATACAGAGAAGGGCATTAAATATGTTCACCATTTGGAAACTGCTATTCGTGCAACCTCACTTTTCAGAAATGATAAAGACTATGTTGTAAAAGATGGAGAAGTTGTAATTGTTGATGAATTTACTGGACGACTTCAACCAGGTAGAAGATGGTCAGAAGGCCTGCATCAAGCTATCGAAGCTAAAGAACATGTTTCTATCCAGAAAGAATCACGCACAGCAGCATCTGTAACTTTCCAGAACTTTTTCAGATTGTATAAAAAACTTTCTGGTATGACTGGTACGGCTCTAACCTCTTCTGAAGAATTCTACAAAGTGTATGGTCTGAATGTTATTTCCGTACCTACAAACAAATCTATTGCTCGAAAAGACCACAACGATCTTATTTTTCAAACAGAAGCAGGCAAGTTCAAAGCTATTAGCAGAGAGGTAAAATCTCGCTATATGAACGGACAACCGGTTCTCATAGGTACAGTTTCCATTGAAAAAAATGAAATGTTATCCGAGTACCTCAAGGCAGAAGGTATTCCACATGAGATTCTTAATGCTAAAAATCACGGAAGAGAAGGAGAAATAATTGCTCAAGCCGGTAGACCTGCTGCAGTAACCATCGCTACTAACATGGCTGGACGAGGAGTGGATGTAAAACTCGGCGGAAATCCCGGAAATCCAGAGGCTTATGAAAAAGTAAAATCTGCAGGAGGATTATTTGTGTTAGGAACTGAACGACATGACGCCAGAAGAATCGACAATCAACTTCGAGGAAGATCTGGACGACAAGGTGATTCTGGAGAAACACAATTTTTCGTTTCATTGGACGATCATTTAATGCGGGTTTTTGGAGGTGATTCTATAAAAAATATGATGGGAAAGCTCGGTATCAAAGAAGATGAACCGATAGAGAATCGAATGATAACTCGCTCCCTTGAGAGTGCTCAGGAAAAAATTGAAGGATTTAATTTTGATGCTCGAAAGCACACTTTGGAATTTGACGATGTTTTGAATTTTCAACGAAAGATAGTCTATAGCCGAAGGCGCGATATGCTTACGGGAACTGATGAAGCAGTGCGTGCATATATTGAAGACATACTTTCAAGATCTGATGATTCCAATATTGAGTCAATCAAAGAGAAATTGAAAAATGCAGATCCAGAATACATGTCTACGCTCCGAAAGGTGATTCTTCAAGCTATTGATATGTATTGGGTTGAACATCTAGAAGTAATGGACTATATGAGATCGAGCGTAAATCTACGAGCTTACGGACAGAGAGACCCGTTGGTGGAATACAAACGCGAAGGCCTACAACTTTTCAAGACTATGGAAATTTCTATTGAAAATGAAATTATTAAACTAATTCCTCAGATTCAAGGTTCAACTAAGTTTTATAATGAAAGCGTTAAACTCATGGAAACTCGTGACGATGGAGGAACTCTGACTGTTGAAGCGGCAAAATCTGTAGAAGCTCCAAAAGGAGATAATGGTGAAAAGCTCGGCCGAAATGATCCTTGTTTCTGTGGTTCTGGAAAGAAATACAAAGCATGTGGCTTAATGGATAGTGAAGAGCATAAAAAAAGAATGGACGAAAAGTCTCGATAATTGACTTTGTTGCGTTAGTGCGTTATTTTCATAGTAGAACAAAACTAGGAGGTAGGAATGAATTTCAGTTCAGCCCTACCTCACGGTAGGGCATTTGAAAAAGAGATTTTCGGGATAACAGAAGGTTATGGAGAGAATCTGGGTTTCTTCAGGCCTCCTGACAAGCGTGATTTTTTTGAAAGTCTTCAAGATGTAATCACTATTAACTGGGCTATGTTTGCTGAAGCAGAAGAAAAAGGATTGGCACATTGTCATAATCCATCTAACCCAAGGATGGGAAGAACTCACGACTTGTGGGCATCTGTAAAAAACTACCTACCACCATGCCGGCGTAGACAGTGTATTCCTCTTGATTTCCATGTAGCTATCGGCAGGAATTCATTGGACTATCATCATGGTGTAGATGCTTTCTTCTGGTGGCAAGGCGCTTATGTTACCATCGATGTTTCTTTGCGAGGAAAGGATCTCCTGGGAACATTAAAGGCTGACATCCTTTTTACCCCGAAAGATCTTCGACCCCTCCGTTTGCAGGATTTTGGTAAAGCAGTCGCGAAGATTCTTGTGGAAAGAAGTTTGAAGCAACAGAACACTTTTGAAAATTGTTTTATATCCGGATGAAGCTATATGCCTCATCCGGATTTTCGTATATTTGAAAACTGCTCTTTTTATGATATCTTAAAGGGATATTAAATTTATAAAATTATGAAAAAATACACTTATATACTAATAGCCATAGCCGCAGTTGCAGTAGTAGTGTTTCTTATTTTAACCCCTGGAAAAGCTGGAAAGTATGATGATTTCGCTAAATGCATAAAAGATAAAAAAGCGACCTTCTACGGAGCCT
The DNA here is from genome assembly GCA_013816135.1 of Patescibacteria group bacterium. Lineage (GTDB taxonomy): Bacteria > Patescibacteriota > Minisyncoccia > Phycocordibacterales > DATDWN01 > C7867-006. The sequence goes on from JACDEV010000013.1 coordinate 12,854, forward strand.
TCTGGTGTCCTCATTGCCAGCAGCAAAAAGCTAGATTTGGAAAATCAGCACAGTTTCTACCATACAAAGAGTGTTCAACACCTGATGGACAAGGTCAGACACAGGTCTGTAAAGATGCTGGTATAACCACATACCCAACTTGGGAGTTCCAACCATTAGGCGAGGCTACAACAACATACCGTGTAACAGGTGAACAAGAGCTCACTGATCTAGCTAAAAAAACTAGCTGTGTACTTCCTTCTTAATTAAATAATATGGAGTTCATCCAAACACATATTACTTTTGTGGTTGCAACTTTGACCTTAATTTCTCAAATATTTTTTGTAGCTCTTGCTATTCTCTTATTTTTGGAAAAAAAGATTCGAGAGTATGTCTATGGATTTGTAGATAAACATGTTTTGACTTTGCTTTTTGTAACTACACTTGCGGCCTTGATAGGAAGTCTGGCTTATTCAAATATAGTCGGTTTCCTTCCTTGTGAGCTTTGTTGGATTCAGCGTATATTCATCTATCCACAGTCAGTTCTTACATTTATGGCGATTTTGAAGAAAGATAGAAATATTGTCAGTTACTTATTACCTTTGTCTATTTTGGGTGCACTAGTTGCCTTGTACCACTCTCTGACCCAGCTTGGAATTGGCAGTTCTCTATTGGGGTGTACTTCAGTAGGAGGAGAATGTGCTCGAGTTTATGTATTAGAGTACGGTTATATAACTATACCGATGATGGCACTAACAACTTTTCTCTATCTGATTGGAATTTCTTTAATTTACTTCAAAGCAAAAAATGTCGGAAAATAGCTCAGAGAATAAAAAAATTACAATAATTACACATAGTGGAAAGTTTCATGCAGATGATATTTTTGCTGTTGCAACACTATTACTTTTATTAGGGGAAGAAGCTTCTGTATCTGTGATTCGTTCACGCGACGAAGAAATTATAAAATCAGGGGATTATGTGGTTGATGTTGGAGGAGTCTATGATCCTGACAAAAATCGATTCGATCACCATCAGCAAGAAGGGGCGGGAATTCGAAATAACACTGTTCCGTATGCTTCATTCGGGTTAGTTTGGAAAAAATTCGGTGAAACTATTTGTGGGCTACATGAAGTCTCCGAAAGAATAGATCATATTTTAGTACAGCCTATAGATATGGCAGATAATGGTAGGAGTTATATCGAGACAAGTATTCCGGGACTATACCCATATGACATTGGCCTGTTCTTCAATGCTTTTACTCCTAGCTGGAAAGAAACTGAGATGGATATCGACACTGTTTTTATGGAAGTTGTTCAACTCGCAAGAATTGTCCTTACTCGTGAAATATCAAAAAGAAAAGATTTGGCGAATGTCCGTTCTATTATCGAAAATATCTATAAAGAAAGTCTAAATAAAAAATTGATTGTACTTGATCAGTTTTATCCTGTAGGAGAGGTTCTTTCTAAATTTCCTGAACCTCTTTTTGTTGTTTTCCCTCGAGAAGACGGTATATGGGCAATAAAGACAATAAGAAATGACGAAAATTCATTTATCAATCGAAAAGACCTGCCAAAGGACTGGGCAGGAAAAAAAGATGAAGAATTTGAAACTGTTACTGGAGTAGTTGGTGCTGTTTTTTGCCACAAAGGCCTGTTTCTAGCAGGAGCAAAGACAAAAGAAGCGATCCTCCAGCTTGCGGAGATAGCTCTGAATTCTTAGGAAGTAGGGAAAAGACCTGGGAGGTAGAGTAAAATCATGCTTACAATCATCAGCACACTTAGAACTGTCCAGATGATTTGAAATGTTTTTTTGTTCTTTTTCTGGAATAGCATATAATGAACAATAATGCTTGATATTCAACAAAAACGCAAGGTTCGAAGTGTAATCTATAACAGGTACACCTTGGTTATTTTGGCTGTACTGGTAATGATACTTCTTCACTCGACTTGGACCGTATACCAAAAAAAGAGGGTAAGTGAAGAGATGAAGAATATATCACTACAAAATGTAGAGGAACTTAGATTGAGAAATGAAGAGCTTCAAAATAAAATAGTCAGATTAAGCACTGTTTCAGGAGTTGAGGAAGAAATCCGGTCTAAATTCAGCGTTGCTAAGGAAGGAGAAAATGTTGTTTTGGTTATAGATAATAAGAATGATAATGCTTCAACCACTACTACAAAAAAGGAATTTTGGACCTTTATCTCTAAGTTTTTCGAACATAAAAAATAATCTTGTTAGCTCAAAGGTTTTCCGATATACTGTAAGACTATATTAATCAATTATTAAAATCATGAAAAAAGTAACTGTATTTTCTACACCCACATGTCACTTCTGCAATATGGCAAAAGATTACTTTACCGAACACAATATACCATTTGAAAGTTTTGACGTATCTAACGATCCAGAAAAGAAAAAGGAAATGATGGATAAATCTGGACAGCTTGGTGTCCCTGTTATTTTGATAGATGAAGAGGTGGTAGTAGGGTTCAATAGGCCGAAGTTAGCCTCACTATTAGGTATCCAATAAATTCAGAAATTGCCGTCGTAGTTCAATGGATAGAACAGTCCCGTCCTAAGGGATAGATGTAGGTTCGATTCCCACCGATGGCACAATATAACTTCCATATTTGGCACATTTCTGCGTTGCTTCGCTCTGGTTGCTCCACGCAATGTACTACTGTACATTTTGGTCGCAATCCTCACTCGCGCCTTGAACTGTGCTCAAATCTGAAAGTTCTATATAGGTTCGGAGATTATTACGTTTTGATTTCAACCGAATTTTTTGTTAAAATTAATTTATGACACCTGAAGAAAAAGAATTACTAAAAAAAACTGCTGCATTAGCGGAAGAAAGCAATAGTATTTTACGCTCTATACAGCGTTCCATGCGGTTAGCTCGAATTATGACTTTTATATATTGGATATTTATTATTGGTTCAGCAATAGGTGCTTACTATTTAATACAACCGTATGTTGATCAAATCATTCACCTTTACGGAGGAGCCAAAACAGGCATTACAAATTTCAATAGTTTCTTTAAATAAAAGCTGGATTACATCAAATATTATGCTAATATGGTTTTGTTGATATGTTAGTATAACCCTATGCCGAGATAGCTCAGTTGGTAGAGCATTCCCCTGAAGAGGGAAGGGTCCCCAGTTCGACCCTGGGTCTCGGCACATTAAACGCAGTTTTATTCCGGGTCGAAGGCCGGAGCGAATTCCTGTTTTAGCAAAAACAGGACGCGAGGCGGGGTCGCGGGTTTGTGTGAGCGGCGGCGAACGCAAAACCTGTGACCGACCCTGGGTCTCGGCACATTAAACGTAGTTTTATTCCCTGTCTCGGTCCATTAAATCAATATCTTTTAGTCCCTAGACAAATTTGTAATCTATGATACAGTTTTGGCAGAGCTGACCATTTTGGTCTAGCAGTAAATAGGAGTTTACCGTGAAGAAGATTGTGTATCTTATCGCATTTCTCGTCGTTTCCGGGTTTGCAGTGCTCTCTGCACAGCAAACTTCGGTCGTCGACCATTGGTCCACAAGGGAACAGTGCTTGGCTGCAGAAGGTGCGCCGTGGTACTACCCGACTTTGTTGGGAAAGAAAACCCTCAACAAAAAGAAAGAGATTGTTGTGGGTCTGGAATCGGCTTCTTGCGTTAAAATGAAGCTTCCCGATCGGGCAGTAAAGGAAGGATATGTCCGTATCCACGCCGATCGTAAGGTCGTCAAGGATCGCATGACTGGGAAAGTGCTGCGACTCTATGAGTGCAACAACAACATCAGTGATGTGGTACCGTTGCCTCTTCCGAAAGGACCCGAAGGACCACAAGGTCCCAAGGGTGATCGCGGACCCGAAGGACCACAAGGTCCGAAAGGTGATCCGGGGCACAACACGTCTAGTGAGCCGGAAACAAAACTTGAACTTCCTCCGTTCAAAGGTGTTCAGTGGGCACCGACGGCGAGCGTCATGTTTGGTCAGTTCAATTCGAAACCTGTCAGTGGTCTCATCGAGAGTCTGGCGGGGGAGAAAGTCTGCGCTGTGGGTCGAGAATTCGACTTCGGCGTAGCGAAGGGAGGAATCAAATCTTCCTTTACCAGACTGACTATCGTCAAGATGTCATTCGACAATGGCACTTACGGCGAGTTCCAGTGTGCAAACTGCGGCCAAAATATTCGGGTGGTCGCAACAAACGACATGGCAGTCTGGGGCGTCAAAGCCGAAAGGGTAATTCGTCTGAAAGTCTCGGACAGCTGGCCAGTCCAAGCGATGGTAGCAGGTCACGCTGGCCTTGGTTTGGTGAGTGGTTCCGCCACTCGTTATTCGGGGGTCAACGGAAACTTCTCTACCGGCGCTCAAATGGTGCAGGCAAGTGATGTCTTCGGTCGCCGATTGTTCCCGATTGTCGGGGCTGACGTCGGTTTCATGGGGGACATCGGACGTCACCTCACCTACACGGTTAGTATTCTGGGAGTGGAATATCCCGGAATTTCCTACGGAAAGGTCTCACTGACCTACTGGCCGAAGTAGGTAAGAGAAGGTAACAACATAGGCTCAGCTGGACACGTCCGGCTGAGCCTATTATTTTTGTAAATTTAAATTTTTAATATAAAAAAAAGGCGCCTGTCACGCGCCTTTTGAGATTCTCTTTCTGAAACTTACAGATCAGCGTCCAGCTTGGACGATGGTCAACTTCTGGTCGCCCGGGACCAACTTCTGGCCTTCTGGACCTGAAACGGTTCCAGTACGACTTACTCCACCGTTGCCAGCCACAACATAGGTGACGTGTCCGTTGCCGACGCCACTAATTGAGGACACTGCCTTACCAGTTGGCCCCGGCTGGTCCTTCAGTCCAATCCACGGCACATTCGGCACTACAATCCAAGGACAGGACTGTGGGGTGGTCGAAACGGAGAACCCATCATCTCCCTGTCCAGTTCCGTTGGCGCCGATTTGCCGGGGGGTCGAAATGATCAGGTACTGGCAGATCGAGGCCGCGACAGGCGGGACCGTAGCAGCCGGGATGGGACTGGCGCAGGTGAGGCAGTTTGCGGGGTCATCACCCCGGTTGCTACAGCCCACGGCAGTCAGGCAGAGAACGAACATAATTGCGAGTGTGCTCTTCACGAGAAACTCCCTTTATCTTGCTCGACTCTGTGTCGAGCGGATTTACGTACGACAACAGAAAAGATCTATGAGTATTGTATCATAGAATTTTCAGTTGTCCAGTGGTTAAAACAAAGTTAATTAACCTTTGACTCTGAGTTTGGTTTGGCGATTCTTATCGATTTTTGGAAGTCGAATAATAAGTAATCCATGTTTTTCTATAGCTTCAGCTTCTTCTACTTGAACTTCTGATGGAAGCATAATTGTGCGTGAAAAAGAGCCCCAATAAAGTTCTTGATGAAAATAATCCTCATCTTTAATAAATCTTTCGGTTTCTCTCTTTCCTTTTATAGTGACCATGTCCCGAGTTATAGCAATATCAAGATCTTCAGGCTTAACTCCTGCCACCATACTTTTTATTATAATGTCCGAGGTAGTTTGATATACATCAACTGTAAGCTGTCCTTCCTCTGGTTCGTCGTCAAAAACTGATTCATGAACTAAAGTAGATTTAGAATGTTTACCTGGACTCAGATGTGTTTCTTCTTCAGGAATATCATCCATACGTACGCTACCGGTTAGTTTTTCAAAGAATGAACGATTGTCTTTCATATAATGATTAAAAAATATTAAGGAAGATTAGATTTTAGATTACTAACATGTTTTACTTTTTCGAACAATAAAAGTAGAACTATGATACCAACCCATACGGCGCCGAAAATAAAGAAAATATTTCCAGATACTTCCCTTATTATAAATAAATTGAATGCACTATGCAATGCTATAGCAAGAATTATTCCTATAACTGTGTACAAGATTTTTTCCCCACGGCTTTTATAAAATGATAGTCCTAACATTATACCAATAGTTGCCGATGACATTACATGAAGAAGACTAGCACCCATAAAACGCAAATTACTATGCACTATAGTGTCTACAACCTGACCTAGATGTATAGGTTGTATTAAAAAAAGTGTATTTTCCAAAGTTACGAATCCAAGAGCGGAAACAATGAGGTATATTATATCGTCTACAGGTTCATCTACTGCTTTGTTGCGTAGAGCAATAAAATACACGAAGCCAAATTTTGCTAATTCCTCCGTAGCCGCCCAAAGGATGAAAGAAATAGTCTCTTGGTCTTGAAAATAAAAATAAACAATTTTTTGAAAAGGCAAAACAAAAACCACTGCCAACATTCCACCTATAAAGGATAATGTGAGAATTTTGGCAGGTTCCGGATGAATATCTTCTTTAAGCCAAAACCACATCCAAAGCAAAGCAGGAATTAATCCAAGAATGAATGCGAGGATAAAAGGATAATTTTGAATGAAATTTAGGAACATGTTTTCCAAATGTTACTTTGGCCACTCTGAAACCATCAGCATTTTTTTATCTGAACTTATATTTGACCATATTTCCTCGGTAATAAATGGCATAAAAGGGTGTAAGAGTTTTAAAGAAGTTTCCAAAATATAACGAAGAGTATATTGAGCGGAGGAAATGATGGCTACATCATTACTTTGGAGCTTGGCTTTTGACTCTTCTATTATTTTATCAGCAAAAGTGTGCCATACATAGTGATATAGTTTTTCTGCTGCTAGATAAAATTTGTAACTATCCATATCTTTCGTTACATCTTTTACTAGAATATCAAGCTCCTTTAGAATAATTTCGTCATCACTAGTTACAGTAGGTTTTTTTAGTTCATCATTTGGAGCATTCGTATAAACGAAACGGGTTATATTCCATATCTTGTTAGCAAAGTGTTTGTACGCTTTTATTTTATCTTCTGAAAGAGGAAGGGAAGTCCCAGGAGTATTTCCGATAACCATACCCATTCGAAATGCATCTGTACCAAATTTCTGAGTAATGATTAAGGGGTCAATAACATTACCTTTGCTTTTACTCATTTTTAATCCTTTGGCATCTAAGACTAGACCGTGGAGGTATACAGTTTTAAAAGGAGTTTTTCCTGTCATATAGAGTCCTAGCATTATCATACGAGAAACCCAAAAAAATATTATTTCACCAGCAGTCTCCATAACATCAGTAGGATAAAATGTTTTGTAGTCATTACTTTCTGGAAATCCCAATGATGCAAATGGCCATTGGCCTGATGAGAACCAAGTGTCAAAAGTATCCTTATCTTGTTCCATCTTTCCTCCGCACTTTGTGCATTCAGAAACTTCGTTATTTATGTCTGCTATTCCATGTCCGCAAGAAATACATATTTTTGCAGGAATCGGTATGCCCCAGACTATTTGTCTGGATATATTCCAATCCATTATATTTTCCAGCCAGTAAGTAGTTATTTTTTTGTAATGATCAGGAATGTAAGTTACTTCTCCAAGGTTTATTTTTTCCAAAGCTTTCTCAGCTAAAGGTTTCATTTTTATAAACCATTGGCTTTTGATCTGAGGCTCAATAACTGTTCCGCACTTATAACATGTTCTTACAACATGTTTATAATTATCATCGATTTTTTCAACCAATCCTTTAGCTTGTAGTTTTTCTATTATTAATCCACGAGCTTTATTTATACTCATTCCCGCGAATTCTCCAGCAACCGGTAATAATTTACCCATCTCATCTATTATCTGTTCCTTGTCTAAATCGTGGCGCATAGCTATCTCAAAGTCAGTAGTATCGTGCCATGGTGTGATAGTCATTGCTCCTGTTCCAAATTCCATATCCACAGCAGAATCTTTTATAATTGTTGCAGTAATAGGACCGTTTATCCATTCTAGTTCTATCTGCTGTCCATCTTTAAAATCTGAATACCTTTTGTCATCTGGATGCATTACTACATACTTGTCTCCAAATTTTGTCTCTGGTCTTGAAGTTCCTATTACAAACGGTCCATACTTAAGATAGTAGAACTTATCAATTCTTTCCACATCAGTTATTTCAAGATCAGAAAAAGAAGTTTGATGCTTTGAACACCAACTAACTATTCTATTACCTCTATATGCTAAACCGTCATCAAAAAGCTTTTGAAATGTTCCATATACTGTCTGTATGATTTCTTTGTCTAATGTGAATTTTTCTCTTGACCAATCGCATGATGCACCGATTTTTTTTATTTGCGACTTTATATTGGAGGAATTTGTAACAGTAAATTCCATTATCTCTTTATATAATTCTTTCGGATCCATTCCAAATCTGCTTCGTCCTTCTTTTTCAAGTTTTTTTTCGTAGACCACTTGTGTTTCAAATCCTGCATGATCAAGGCCTGGTAACCAGAGAGTTTTAAAACCTTGCATACGTTTGTATCTGACCATTATGTCCTCAATAGTCATTACCAATCCATGTCCTGCATGTAATGAACCATTTGCATTCGTAGGGGGCATGATTATTGTAAATACTGGGGCATCTGCCTTACTGTTGTTATCAGGATTAAATAAACCGCTTTCTTCCCACATCTTATATATGCGCTCTTCTGTGGCCTGTGGATTATATGGGGATAAGAATATCTCATTCATATATTCAGAATAACACATTCTTTTCTCTCAAGGTAGATTTATTAAAAAATCCTTTATAAAAGACATGTCTTTTATAAAGGATGAAAAATGTCCTTAAGAATTGTGTCCAGAATTATCCATATTTTAAAACATTAAAGAAATATTAAAAAAAGTATTTTGAATTCTAAAGGACATTATTTTTATATATGGCTATAAATAAGGATAAATTAGAATTAGTTGAATTTTAAAGGAATTGACAAATAAATATAATAGGTTTATCCTAGAAAAGTTCTCATGCTTTTATGAACCTAGTTAATAATAAAATAAACAACATAAGGAAAGTCGCTGCATTTGCTGCTGTATTTTTTGTATGTTTTTTCTTCTCTTTTTCACAGGTTCATGCGGACGTTACAATGGCGGCAGTTGCTATTGAGCAGTCACCAAGTTCTTGTGGATCTACTCGATTAACTTGGGATTCCGTAGACGCAACAAGTGTTACTATTGATAATGGAGTTGGTTCTGTAGCTCCATCCGGAGAAACTTTTGTTTCCCCAACAAACATCACCACTTACACAATAACTGGTACTAATTCAAGTGGAGGTTATGCTTCTGCTTCAGCTACTGTATATCCAACACCATGTTCTACACCAACAAATGTAGTAATGGCTGCAGTTTCTATTGAACAATCCCCAAGTTCTACTTGTGGTCAGCCAACACGATTAAGCTGGGCTTCAACTGATGCGACAAGTATTAATATAAGTGGTATCGGTTCTGTTGCTCCTTATGGAGAAACTTCTGTATCACCAAGTTCAGTTACTATATATACAATTACTGGCACAAACTCAACAGGAGGTTACGCTTCTGCTTCAGCTACTGTTTATCCAATTACTCCATGTTCAACCCCAACTCCTCCAACTACTTGTACAACAGGTAATATAGTTATTACAGTTAATGGACCTCAGAGCGCTGCATATTACATCACTCGACCAGACGGTGTTAGATTTGGATGGAATGGATCACATACTTTTGTTGGTGAACCTGCAGGTGGAACATATACTTTAAGGGCTGATAATGTCGCGGGTTACGCTACTCCTGTCGTTTCTCCTTCAAGTGGTAGTGTGCCAGCTTGTGGAACAGCATATGCAACAATTACATATACTGCACTTCCTACTCCTACTCCTACTCCTACACCAGTACCAACACCAGTACCAACACCTACACCGACACCAGTACCTACAACAGCTCCTGCTCCAGCACCAACTGTTTCTACTGTTTCAAACATCACTAACAGTGCAACTATCACAAATAGTAACTGTGTTAATGTTAATCAGAATGGAACTGCAACTCAGAACAGTACTTGTACAACAACTTTAGCTGCTTCACCTATAGTTGTACCCGTAAACAACAACAATCAATGTTACGCTCCTCAGATTACTTCACCTTTGTCAGCTACAGCTTCAACAGGACAATACTTCTCATATTACGTAACAGGTAACTCAGCTTCAGCTGCTACTTACTACGTTTCAAGCCTACCAGCCGGACTTACATTCAACTCTACAACTAACATGATTAGTGGAACACCAACACAATCAGGTACTTACACAGTAACTCTAAATGGTTACAACAACTGTAATGGTACTGATTCTCGAGTGCTGACAATCTATATAAACAACTACAATAATTACAATAACAATTATAATAATGCGGACCTTGGAGTTATAAAGACTGTAGATAGAACTCAGGCTTCATCAGGTGAAATTATTATTTATACAATAAAAGTCACTAACTACGGACCTAGTACAGCAACTAATGTAGTAACTACTGACGTTCTTCCAAATGGAGTAGTCTACTATTCATCAAGCAACACTGTAGGGTATTACAACCCATCAAACGGCGTTTGGAATGTTGGAACTCTGTATTCAGGAAGCTCAGCCGTATTAAAAGTCTATGGGACATTACAAGGTTATCAAGGACAAATTATAACTAATACAGTAAGCACTAGAGCTGATCAAAACGATCAATATCAAGCTAATAACACTGCTCGTGTAGATGTAAAGGTAAGATATCAAGGTGTAAATCTACCAAATACAGCATATAGAGCTACTTCAAGGACAATAGCCTATGTAAATTCAGTCACAAATAACGTAAAATCAGCATTAGTAGGAACCACAACATCAAATATAGATACAGCCACATCTTCTGAGGTTGGGAACACAGAAACATCAACATTGTCTACCACAACTACAGTGGTTACTAAATCATGGTTTAATTCAGTTTGGGCATGGTTAATCTGGCTTCTACTCATAGTCTTAGCCGTTGTTTCATATCTTTGGTCAAGGACATACAGGAAATTAAAGCAGTTATCAAAATAATCTTTATAAGAAAAAGGCTCACTAATTAGTGAGCCTTTTTCTTATAAAGGACATAATACTTGACAATAATAATGATTGATGTATAATATCAATATTAATCTAATTTAAGAATTTATGACTATATTTAACAATTCAGTTTCAAAAGTACTTCAAACGATTACATCAGCAACTATCATATTAGTTACTGTTCTATTTTTTGCTGTACCTAACGTTGCTTCAGCTAATTCAGGCGTATTTAATTGGGGAGGATCATTCCCAATGGATGTTACATACTCAGGACTTACTCCTGGTCAATGTGATACTGCCAGTGCAAATCCAACTTATTCTATAACTGCTCACAATACTACTAATGATAAGTACATTATTGCTATTGCTGCATTTCATAGTAATCAAGCTGGTTGTACTCCTTATGATGCTACTCTTGGAACAGGATGGACTATTTCTGGAACGACAGACTTTCCAGCTCAAGCTACTGGTACATTCAACCTCCATTATAATACTGCTAGCTATACTTGTGGACGAACACAGTATGATGCTGGATATGTAAATACTAGAACTGGTGAAGTCACAGTTTTTATTGGACAAGTTGTTAACTACGGATCTGATTGTGGTACAACACCAGTACCAACTCCTACTCCAACTTGTACTACAGGTACTATTTCAATTACTGTTAATGGCCCACAGAGTGCTGCATATTACATCACTCGACCAGATGGAACTCGATTTGGATGGAATGGATCACATACTTTTGCTAACGAACCAGTAGGTAACTATGGTCTTACTGCAGATACTTTGTCTGGATACTCTACTCCAACAGTTTCATCTATAGGTAGTGTGCCAGCTTGTGGAACAGCAAGTGCTACGATTACATATACTGCACTTCCTACTCCTACTCCTACTCCTACACCTACACCAGTACCTACTCCAACTCCAACTCCAACACCTGTACCAACACCAACACCAGCTCCAGCACCAGCACCTACAGTTACAAACATCACTAATACTGCAACTATCACAAATAGTAACTGTGTTAACGTTAGCCAGAATGGAACTGCAACTCAGAACAGTACTTGTACAACAACTTTAGCTGCAGCTACTCCAGCACCAGTAGCCGCTTGTACAGCACCAACTATGAGCTCAGCTTCTAGTGTAAATGCTATAACAGGTCAGTCTTTCTCATACAACCTGCAATATTCTAGCGGTACAACTGTCTTCGTGAATACAACTGGACTTCCAGTAGGAGTTAACTACAACGGTAACACTATCAGTGGAACACCTACACAGCCTGGTACTTATGGAGTACCAGTAACACTAACAAACCCTTGTTCATCAGTATCAAGCATTGTTTACATCACTGTATCTGGAAATGTGAGTAATAATCAGCAATGTTACGCTCCTCAGATT
>JACDEV010000025.1 GCA_013816135.1 Patescibacteria group bacterium
AAGCTTGCGCACTTCAAAGGCCTGCGGTCGCAACTGTGGGATAGAGACTTCCAAGCAAACCGAACTGCAGAGCAGGTCAGTCTAAAATAGACTTTTTTCTCTATAATTTTAGAAAGTTCAAAAAATAGTTTATACCTTAATCTATTCTTAATACATATAATGTATAATTTTAATTATAGAACAGGAATATTATTAAAAATAAAACAACAGGAGATAAATAATGAGTCCATTAAACCCAATAAGTTCAGATGCAACCAATTACTTTAAGAACCTACCGGATGAGTTGGCTGTACAAATCTTTTCTAACCTTGAAGCTAAGGATCTTGATAGCTGTGATTTAGTATGCAAACAATGGCATAAGATAGCAAACGATGGTTCCCTAAATAAAGCACCGGAATCAGCTTTTGGCCCAGAAGAATGGAAAAAATATTTTGGAGATGTGGGCAAAGTCCCTCGCCCACCTCAAAACATCACACTTAAAGAAAATGAGATGATGTTCCTGATTCCCCAAACAGTCAATGGTAAACCCCTTACTCGTCAGTTAATGGGTGAGCTTGTCCAAAAACCTAAAGAAGGCCATGCAACCAGATATGACTATTTGACAGAAGACTTTTCAGAAGAAGAGCAGGCCATAAATGCACCTTGTTGGGTTGTAATGACAAGGGATGTTCTTGAGGGAACCAGAGGGTTGAGTTCTGAGGGGCAAGAGAAGATAGTCAAACGATATGGCGAGAAATACAGGATGCCAAAAGCAATTGAGGCTATAGTAGGTATATTTACAGAGCATGTAAAGAGTGGAGCTTTTCTATTTGGTCGGGAACCATGGACTTACACGCGTGTTGAAGAGAGGGTTAAAGGTTATGAGAAATACCATATAGTTGTGGGTGGCTTTGCCTCTGGCGGCCTCAGTGTCAACAGCTTCTACTTTGACTTTGCCGACGATGGCGCTGCGGCTCTTCGGATGTTCTAGGCCATTGGTACTTGGCTTTTTGGTATTTGGAACGTCCATTGTTTTTTGTTTTTTGGAACTTGGATACATTTTGGTTTGACAACCACTGACAGATTGTGAATGGAAACGACTTTTAGGAAAAAGAAAGAAAACATAAGAGGGGGGAGTTTGAGGGGGGCGACCAGCCCCCCTCAAAAATTTTGTTCATAAGTCATTAATTTACAGTGTCATTTCTCACCCAATAAGCATTTTTTATAACTTGAGTAAAAGTATGTTGATTGGCGTGTGATAATATACCCAAATAAGATTGTAGTCTTTGATCCATTGCTTTAGCATCTATTTTCCCTATTAGGAAAAATTCAAATGCTTCTTTTAATCTTTTTTTCATTCTTTGTTTTGTCTTATTTCGCAATAAAATATATTTTGCAAAAAGAACATATCCTACAAAATCAATACCTTGGGTTAATTTTCTAATAACAACTTTTTTGGGATGCAGTTCTAACTGAAGATTTTTTTTTAGAAATTCTTGAATCAAAGCGATTAAAGATGTTAGATGTGATCGATCCCTCGATAAAATAATAAAGTCATCACAGTATCGCAGATAATACTGCTCTCTGAGCTTATGTTTGATAAATTCATCGAGTTCATGCAGGTATAAGTTAGCAAACAATTGAGAAGTTATATTTCCCAATGGAATCCCCACTTCTCCCGATGCTCCTATACTAACTTTAAAGCTGTCAATAATGGAGTTGATGATACTCAATGTTTTTTCTTCTTGTATACTTTTCTGAATAAGAATTTTTAAAATCTGATGATTGACAGAGTCAAAAAAACGTTTAATATCCATCTTTAATGCATAACAGGGTAGTTTACCATTGGCACTTATTTTTCCGATCATTTGGGATAATTGTTTGACGCCTAAATGAGTCCCTTTTCCAGGTCTGCTTGAAAGTGAATGGAAAATAAATTTTTTATCAAAAATCTTGAATATGGCATTGTAGACAACTTGATGAACGAGCCTATCTCTTACTGATGCTTTACTTATATGGCGCTGTTTTGGATCTGTAACATAAAAATGATGGTAGGATCCATGTTGGTACTTAAGCGTTGTTAAGTCGTCATAAAGTGCAAAAATATTATCTTCTAAATTTCGTTCAAATAATTGAATATCTTGTCTTTTACGCTTTCCTCGTTTATATTGATTCCAACATTGGAAAATGTTATCCCAAGTTCAGTGTTTTCTCAGGGAAGATTTGCAAATTCGTCACTACATCTTGAATTTATATAATAGTTTTTGTAGACCTCAAAATTGAAGATGATAATCCCAACGCTCTATAAATTGCTAT
>JACDEV010000026.1 GCA_013816135.1 Patescibacteria group bacterium
ATTTAAATCTTATGATAAAATCTCATAAATATGAGAAATTATCATGAAAATTCTTCACTAATTACTGCTACTGAAATCGCGAAGCTTGATGCAGCCTTTCAAAGATCATGGAGTAGAGATACTGCTTTTCCTCCCTCGCAGCATAAATGGACTGAGGAAAATAAGGCTTTAGGACAATGTGTTCCAACAGCACTTGTTATCGTTGATTTTTATGGAGGTGGATTAGCTTATGATGAAGAGGTGAATCATTGTTGGAATATCTTTCCAGATGGAAGCGAACATGATTTCAGTAGGATCCAGTTTGCTGGAGATACAAACATAAGAATAAGCAGAATAAATGCGCCAACTGATCTTTTAGAAAGTGAAAAAGGAAAATCGGTTAATAACCATCAACGATATGCTCTTTTGAAGCAAAGAGTGAATCAATCACTACGTAGAGAATAAATTAAAGTTTTGAATCCCTCCGTCATGAGGCTAGATTTCGAGGCTAAATTGTATGCAGGCATTAGTAAGCGAACTTCGAACAATTTGGCATAAATTATGCTCTTTTGAGATTGGGAAAATGCAACAACTCTTGAATCCTAGTGCATTTAATTATCTGTAAAAATAGGATCTGTAAATTTTCCAATGTTATATTTTTTATCCGCTCTATTTTCAAGTTCTATATTGTATGTGGTTTTAAATTTTTCTTGATTAAAGTTTTCATAAACTATTTCTAATATGGGTTTTGTTACAGATCCTTCTCGAAGATTAGTTCCTTCAAGATTGCCTGTAATTATATGACATTTTTCGTTTTCAGATAATGTGGATGTAAGAACTGGTACAACTATTTCGCCAAGAGTAATATTGTTCAAAATTGCTAGTCCCTTTCCTGCGTTTGTTAAATCAAATTCTGCAAAATATCCATCTGGACCTCCTCTCAAAGTGGTAATTATTACTGTTATAAGTGGTCGAAGGTTGGGATCTCTTACAGGAGTTTGTTGTTGTTGTTCTTTTTTAGGCGTTTTCGGATGCATAAAACCTACTGTTACAGCATTATCTATGCATTCCTGAAGTAATCTGTTTAAGAATTGTTTATTAGGGATACTCAACATATCCAATAAGTCCTCTGATTTTGAAATCGGTCTGTGTAGCGAATCATCTGAAACAGATCTGTCTTTTAAGAGATTAAACATATAGTCTTTATCTGTTTTTCTGCCTTTATAGTTATTTGCTAATTCTTCGAATTTCTCAAAACCTAATAAAGGTGGAACGTGATCAGTTATAGCACGAATTAACGCCAAGCTTGAAAAGACATTCAAATCTAGATTGTTTTTATTTAGCTCATTTATGAGCTTAAGCAATTTTTTGTAATTAAAGCCATCATTTTTCTGTTTTATTGCTTCTATAATTGCATCTTCAACATAAAGTGATGTGGGTTGTTCTGTTCCTTCTGGCTTCGCCGGCATAGAAGAAGATTTTTTGTTCTCATCCATCTAATGAAGTAATGAAGAGATTTTATATTCTTATAAACGAGCTCTACATTGTTTAGAATCTCTTTTGCAAAAGATTCGTAGTACAAAATTGTAGGAGTAAAGATTCCCTCAACCATAGCTTCGGAATCTCTAGTCATGAATGTTGAGGGTTGTCGTTGTTTTAAGTATTTTATTCCTTCCTCACCATAAGTTAACTTCTTTTGACCCTCTAACAAATTCTCTTTTGAGATTTCTTCCCGCATCTCTTGGTCAGTTTTAATGATAAGAGAAGTTTCATCATAAAAATCCTCGACAATGTTAATTAGAGATTTATATTCTCTTTCTAATTCATCTATGGAGACGTGAGATATTTTTTCTAATTCTTTTTTTACTTCATCTGGTTTTCTCTCTTTCCATTTATTTGAGAAGCCGTTAATGCTGCCCCATTCAACACTGAATCTATCTTGTACTGGAGGTTTTTCAAAATCCCCATAGTATAACTTACTTTGATATCCAAACCATGAACCACTCCATGAAACCAATGATTCGGGGATACTGGAGTCAAGCTTTTTAGCTTCTACTTTGAGAGAATTGAGCAGTGGAATTACTTTTTCTTCAAAGGCAATTCTAGCCATTTCTAATCTATCAATGTTTTCCATAATCGAAGTATATCAAAATAGGTGAAGAGTTCAAGGATAGTACCTCCACGGTTTGCAGGGGTGCACGGACTCGAACCGTGAAAAGCAGTTTTGGAGACTGCTGTGATAACCATTTCACCAC
>JACDEV010000003.1 GCA_013816135.1 Patescibacteria group bacterium
CGCAACAAGTATGAAAAAACCCCGATCGGGGTTTTTTCATACTTGTTGCAGAGAACAGACAAACTTCTTTGTCAGGGTTGATTAGCGGTCTCATAAGTATTATCATTTATATGATCTATGCCTTATAAAAATCCAAGTAAAAAGAGAGAAAATCATAAAAAATATATGAGAGAGGTTTGGTATCCATTAAATAGAACCAAACATATTAAATATATTGAAAACTTAAAAAGAAAAATCTCCGTTTTTATAATGGATTACAAAAAGAAAGGAAGATGCTATGATTGTGGCTTGAGAGGAAAGAGTTACCCAGAAATCCTTGAATTTGACCATTTAGGTGATAAAAAATTCAATATTTCTGAATATAGAAGAATTACGTCAAGCATAAGTAAGGTTCAAGAAGAAATTGAAAAATGCCAACTAGTTTGTTCTAATTGCCACAGAATAAGAACTGTAAAGAGAAAAAATTGTATTGTCGGGGTAGCTCAATTGGTAGAGCGTGGGACTCATAAGCCCAAGGTAGTGGGATCGTAACCCACCCTCGACACAAAATTTCGGGAGTAAATTTTTCTGAAGGCGGTAAGTTTCTTTTTTATCTAACAGCAAAAACCGCGCTTCCTTTTAAGGGAAGCGCGGAGTATCTAAAGCTTGTCTACTTTTGCAGCCATGATGAAATCGTTTTCAGTTAGACCAAATGCGGCGTGCGAGGTGAAGGAGATATCAACGTTTCTCCAGCGGTAAATACCCATGTCAGGATGATGATCTTCTTTTTCTGAGATCTCCGCCACCTTATTGAAAAAAGCAAGTGCTTCCTTGAAGTTATTGAAGCGGAAGGTTTTTTGGATAGCTCTACGATACAAGGTCCATCCCCGAAGCTGACCGAGTCGCTCAGCAATCATTACATCGGAAAGGATTGGTGTATTGGCACGACATACTACGCACTTTTTCTGACTCAGATCCATAACTGCACCTCAAATGAAAGTGTCTTTGGGTAGTCTAACGGATTAAAAGAGAAAAATCTACATGCTCTAAAATAGTCTGTCCTGTTAAGGAGTTATGTTTTTCTTTATAGAATCCCTAATTTTTTCAAGTATTTCAACTGGAACATCAAACTTATCAGCAGGGGAGTAGTTTTTACCCCATCTGGTGTCAACAAAAACATGGCCTGAAAATTCACGTTCCTTTTCATATCTTGGAATTAAATGTAAGTGACCGTGACCTCCATGATCTATGAACAAATTTGCAAGCCAAGCATAATTCATAAAATCAGGCTTCCATAATACGCCAATCGCCTTTTCATACTCTTGGATAATTAACTTTAGCTCAGTGTACTCTTCATCAGTAGTATCAGAAAACTTTTGCATTTCTCCTTCTCGAAGTAGCCATATGTACGATCTTCCTAAGTATCTCTGTTCTTCGGAATGTAATAGCAGTGTCCAGTATTTATACTCTTTTAAAATCCATTCTTTGTACTTTGGATCTAGACTTCTATATTTTTCTTTCTTCATATAAAAAATTATACCAAGTTCGAACTAAAAAATCTTTGTAGTTAAGAGATTTTATCAAAAAAAGAAGAATTCTAGTTGTACAGTTCTAAATACTGCACACCAAAGGATCTGACATTTTCTTTCCAGTAATATATAAGGCTACAATAAGTATTATTATGCTCAGAAAACTGAACTCTTGACCTTTGAAGGGAAGTAATCCTGTAAATGAAGCAGCTGCTCCTACCCCTAGAAAAGTGGATAGTACAACCGATCCGCAGGAGGCACATCCGATTCCGATTAAACCTGATAGCATACCTGGTATACTCATGCCGTTAGCTTTTTGAAAAGCAATACGTTTTTTGAAGTAATAAATTGTCACAGCCATATTTAATCCAAATAAAAGTGAGATGATTATAAGTAGGAATGCAGAGAGCATGCTGAAGTTTGTTGCGATAGCTCCGAGAGAACTCCAAAGAAAATTTATTTTTCCAAGTAATGTGAAATTATGAGAGAACACAACCTCTCCTACTAAACTTAAGTTAGGGAACCAAACTGAAAACAAAAAGATTAGAACGGTAAAGATAAGTGATATAAGTGCATATAAGGGAGTGCATATGATTTCATGATAGATAGAAGTAGATGCTGATTTTATGTTTTGAAATAATTTCATTAGAATAGGTTATTTATCTAAATCTTCCAATAGGGAAGAGGGTTTGTGCGTAGACAATTCTTTCTTAGCTTCTTCAATAGAAAACCATCTAGTTTGAATATCAGGTTCCTTATTTCCTTTATCTGTTATTGGTTTTGCCTTAAACATTGCTACTCTTATTGGTTCACCTGTTTTTTTGTTTTTGTATGTTAAATCCATCAGTCTTTTTGTAATCTCTACCTCATATCCTGTTTCTTCTTGCACTTCTCTAATGGCTGTTTGCTCTAAGGTCTCGCCAGTTTCAACATGTCCTTTCGGAAAACTCCAAGTCTTTCCTTTTTTGCCAGTTACTAGTAAGACCTTTCCTTTGTCCACGATCATGCATCCTGCCTTGAGAGTTTCGCCTTCTTTATTTTTAACTTTAATAGGTATATTCATTTTTAAAAAATTATTAGAACTACCTACAAATTCTTTGTTCCTTGATTTAAGATTTTGCTATTCCAATGTTCCTCTAATGCAGAAAGTGTAATTTTTTCGTTAAATTGTTCTCGGAAGTAATTTTTTAGATCTGAGTCAGGAAGCTTATTAAATGAGCTTCGCTTTTCCCAGTGCTTACTTTGAACCAGCCTTTCCACCCACTCTTTATCCCATGTCAGTTCACCTAGATCAGTTAGAACAACCTTATTTTCAGATGTTACTCCGCAGTTGATCATAAAATTAAATGGTGTGTCGCTAAATCCATAATCCCAACAGCCAAGTAAATTATTCATGTATTCATTTACTAATTCTTTTTGCCTTGAAAAATCACTTGAATATAACATTTCTCCGAAGGGGATAACCTTATCCTGCTCATAACTAGCATTCTTTTTAATAACAGGATTACCTAATAATGATATATCTATACTAGGTAGGTGTTTTTTCAAATTCTCAATAGATTCTTTTGTTTGTTTACCTGTACCCAGAGAAGTTTTTATATTATGTATCAAATGATAATAAACTTTATATTTAGGAGCAATTTTATGAAATCTATAAATTTTTTCAAAAAAAGAAGTTTGGGTCTTCCTAACTCTGTCGTTTCCTAGATCATAAACATTGTATTGAATACCACTACCAATTTTTTTCATACCAAAATTCTACCATAGATCTAATCTCTAAGACTTAGCTGATGATTTAGACAAAAATCCTTCACAAGGATTTTTTTCTGAGCGTGCTAGGATGATGTTAAAATTGTTTTATTAAATTAATAACTTTAGGTACCCATACTTCTTGAGTAAAGAAGAGGGTAACAACTATAAATATTAAAATAATAACTCTTACATTATTAATAAGAAATAAAATTAAACTATATGTCTTTTCTGCTCTTTCTAACAAAATTTGGTCGTTTTCTTGATTAGCAATTTCTATTATTTTTTTGAAACTTAAACCAGGTGTATTACCCGTATTGAAAGACTGAGACAAGTTAAAAGGAAATGGAAGAAATTTTAAAAATCTTGATGTTCCTAATTGATTTTTATATCGAGTTGGATATTTTACTTTTACATAACAACCAAGAGAATATAATTTCATTTCTAAGAATATTTTGAAGATAAGAAATGTCAAAATAAGTAAGCTTATTAAAAACCATAATATTGTGGGATTGTCTATCATTTCTAAATGATACCATAGTTCAAATTGACTACACGAGTGAACTTTATTTCCTTATTTATCAGCTTAAAACGATGTGGATCGGGATTATTTTCATTAACTACACAAAAACCCCTTTCGGGGCTTTGTTTTGCGCGGTCGACCGGACTTGAACCGGCAACCTCTCCCGTGACAGGGGAGTGCTCTAACCAGTTGAGCTACGACCGCATAGAATAAAACTAACAAATTTATCCTTATTTATCAATGTAGACCTATTCTATGAAGTTAAATTCAATGTTAATATCTATATTATGGCTTATTTACTTTTTCCAGGACGACATCTATTGACCACAGCTTTTCAATCAGATTACCTTTGGAGCATACTTCGACTTCCTATAAACAAACTTGAACTGTTAGGAGAATACAAAGGTGATGGTGAAGATAAAATCGATACCATAATTTTTGCAGTCACTTCCGCCAACCAAGAGAATTCACGTTATAACCCGATCCCGTTTCATATGAGATCTATTGAACTTGATAGATTCTCAGAAGATTATAGAAATGCATTAGGAGTAAAAACCGAAATAGTTGCAATACCGCACTTTCATCCAAACGAACATTTCGGAGAGTATATCCTAAAAGAGTACTCTGAAAAAACAGAAAATCAGACAGTTCTTACCCCAAAAAATACTATAGTTCTTTGTTCAACTCTTGCTTTAATACAGCAATATCAGAAACTAGGATTTGCTGTCCTTACATCCGAATATGATGTTAAAGAAGAAAAACTAAAATCAAAAACCCCGATTGACTACCTAAGACTGTTCGCATCAAGCGAAGGTGAATGGGAAATGAATGCTGAATTTACAACTGGAGTTTCCAAGGCAACTCAAAAATTCTGGAAAGATTTTCCTTCTGTTCCAACAAAGATCCTTCGTCTCTGGAAAGACCCACTGCTTACAGAAGAAGGTAGTCTGACCAAAACAAGAAACTATTCAACATACGCCCAAGGAATGGGCCATACAGCACTTCTTGATGCAAAATATAAAGACATAAATCAATCTGTAAAGACTGGAAAGATAGTGGACGAGGGCTGTGCTGACGGTGCCCTGATGACACTTCTTGCAAAAGATTTTTCTGACTCAGATATTATAGGAATTGAGATCACTAGCGAGTTTACTGCTAGATGTTTAGAACGGCAAAGAGCAGGAGAGTTTGGTGGGACATTTGTACATTTTCATCAGAGGAACTTGATGGATAAGATTTTTGAAGATAACTCAATTGATACAACTATTTGTAATTCAACAACCCATGAGATATGGTCATACGGTGACAGAGAAGAGTCCTTGTTTAAGTATCTAAAGCTTAAGTTTGATCAGCTGTCAAAAAATGGAAGATTGATTATTCGCGATGTGGTGGGTCCAGAAGATAAGGAAAAAATAGTTTATCTGGAATTGAATGATAGAGACGGTTCAAATGATAATATTTTTAAAATCTGTTCCAACCAGGATGAATTACGCGATCACCTATCAGGATTATCTACCTCCGCTCGGTTTATTCGTTTCACAGAAGATTATTTGAAAGATATGAGAGAAGGTGAAAGAAGAGGGGATGAAACTAAAATAAAATTTGAAAAAACAATAATAGACAATAAGAACTATTTCGTCCTAAGGCTCAAAGATGCAATGGAGTTTTTGACTAAGAAAGATTATGTAGATAATTGGCAAAGCGAATTAAATGAAGAGTTCGCATTCTGGAGTTTTAGTGAGTGGAAAGATATTTTAAGAAAAATAGGTTTTCATATAATTGAGAACCCAAATGAACTTGAAAGATCGTCTCGAGCATTCGGTATTTCATGGATAGTAGATAATAGACTGAAGGGTAAAGGAACTATATATACAAAGGACGGTAACTCATTAAATGTTTTACCATATCCGCCTACAAATATGGTTATAATAGCTACAAAAGAAGGAACATTTGACAATTAAGTATTAAGTGTATAATATACAATATATACCTTTAATATTTATAAAGTCATGAAAAAAATTATATATTGGTTCGCTGTAGTTGTGTCAGTAGTCTTGATCTATGCTTCCTGGAAAGGGATTATTCCTTTTGGGCTAACTGAGATGCTGGGATTTGTAACAGGGGGTTGGACCGTTTGGCTTACTGTAAAGGAGAACATTTGGAATTGGCCAATTGGTATTTTGAATTCAATTTTTTTCCTAATACTTTTTCTAAAAGCTAGATTATTTGCAGATTCAGGTTTGCAAGTTGTTTATGTGGTATTTGGTTTTTTGGGGTGGTATTGGTGGCTATATGGAGGAAAAGATAAGACAGAATTGCCTGTTCAAAATGTAACAAAGCGCACAGCATTTATCTTGGCCTTCCTTACTCTTGCTTTCACTTGGATTATGACTATATATTTGAGAAAGATATCAGACGTGTCTCCATTTCTAGATGCTTTGACAACTGTTCTAAGTTTGGTTGCACAGTATCTTCTTACAAAAAAATACATAGAGAATTGGTATATATGGATAACAGCAGATGTTATATATATTTATCTATATGCATACAAGAATCTATATCTGACTTCAATCTTGTATTTTATTTTCCTATGTATGTGTATTCAAGGAGTTCTGGAATGGAAGAGATCGCAAGATAAGATGATTTTCGTAGAGCCTGCAATAATAAAATAAATAATATGTTTAAATTCAAAAAAGGATTAGTAATAGGGAAGTTCTACCCTCCACATAAAGGTCACAAATACCTTATAGATAAAGCCAAAGCGCAATGTGATGAATTGACTGTTATATTGTGTTGGAAAAGAAGCGAAACAATCCCTGGTTATCTGCGAGCTGATTGGTTAAAAAAAATACACCCAGATGTATATATAAAAGTAATAGAAGATAATAAATTAGCCGATGATGATTCTAAGGGTTGGGCTAAGTTTACTTTGGATATATTGGGTTATGTTCCAGATGCAGTCTTCACCTCAGAAGCATATGGCGATCCTTATGCATCGTTTATGGGCAGCACTCACGTTCTAGTTGATAAAGATAGAACCTTTATACCTATATCCGCTACGATAATTAGAAAAGATCCAATTTCTAACGCCGAATTTTTGGAACCATGTGTACGGTCCTATTTCTCAAGACGAATTAGGATTGTAGGAGCAGAATCAACGGGAACTACTACACTATCGCGTGACTTGGCTAAACATTATAATACTGTTTGGGTTCCAGAATATGGCAGAATGTATTGTGAAGGGAAGTTGTTCGGTGGCAAAGAAGCTACTTGGAGGAGTAATGAATTTCTAAACATTGCAAAAATGCAGGCATCTTTAGAGGATACTTTAGCTGAATCTTCGAATGGATTGGTCATATGTGATACAGATCCATTTGCTACAAGTGTTTGGCATGAGCGATATATGAATAGCGAGTCAAAGGAAGTAGAAGCATTCGCCGCAACTAGAGGGTATGACTTATATATAGTTACAGGTGATGAAATTCCATTTGTGCAGGATGGTACCAGGGACGGAGAAAACATCAGACATCAGATGCATCAAAGGTTTTTAGAGAAGTTGGAAAAAAATAATCACAAGTATATTGTAGTAAGCGGTAGTCAGATAGAAAGATTAAATCAAAGTATAGCAGCAATAGATCAATATCAAGTCAAATAATTTTGGTATATAATTACATTATGTCTAAAGACACTAATCCTATCCCAAAGGAAATAAGATTTGCAGCTCTCGCCGTGGATGTGGTGTGTTTTCGAATAAACGAAGGTAGATTAGAAATGCTAGTAGGGGAAATCATTTCTGATAATAACAAATATAAAGGACAGCTTGCTCATATTGGGGGTTTAATAAAAGTTGATGAGACTGCTGAACAATCTGTTGATCGATTGCTAAAAGACAAAGCTGGCCTGACAAATGTATATAAAGAGCAACTCTATACTTTCAGTAAGGTTGATAGAGACCCACGTGGCCGAGTCGTGTCCGTCGCTTATTTAGGTTTTACAAATAAAAATACAAGTCAATTGGAAAACACAGAAGTCAGGACTGAATGGAAATCTGCCCATGATAGTTCTAAGCTTGCATATGATCATAATGAAATGACAAAGGTAGGAATTGAGCGTTTGCAGTCCAAAATTATATATACAGATATAGCTCGCCATCTTATGCCAGAAGAGTTTACACTTTCAGAACTTCAAAAGGTCTATGAGGTTGTGTCGGGGGAGGAGATGGACAAGAGAAACTTTCGAAAGAAAATGTTAGCACTCGGGATACTTCATGATACTAAACGTACAATAAAAAAAGGAGTAATGAGGCCTGCCACCTTGTATAGATTTAAACCATCAAAATAAACCTCTCATCCCGAGAGGTATTTTTGTGTCTCTTAAATAGTTTAGATTTGACACCATTAACTAATTATGTCCTATAATAGTGTAATCTTGACACTATCTATATAAAGGAATATAGTGTATTTAGAACAATATATAGTCCTTTAACATTATTCCATAAGGAGAAAAAAATGAATCACACACAAACAGTCGGAGTAGTAGTTGGTAGATTTCAAAGCCCATATGTACATAGCGGTCATCAATACCTTCTTGAAGAAGTCAGGCGAAGGTGCGATCAGATTCTGATTATCGTGGGGGTGACAGGGGGAGTGCCTGATAGTCATGACCCGATGGATTTTAAGACCAGAAAACTGATGATCGAATCCAGATGTCCTGGTGCAGTGATAGTTTCTTTAAATGATCACTTATCCAATGAAGCGTGGTCGTCAAAGCTTGATGATTTGATCGCGGAGAACTTTCCAGGTTTTAAAGCTATGTTGTTTGGATCAAGAGACAGTTTTCTTCCATGCTACAAAGGAAAGAATTGCATGGAGTACATTATGCCAAAGGCAGATGTACCCTCTGCAACAACTTTGCGAGCTGAAGTAACAATGAAACCTTTGAATTCAAGTGATTTTCGTGCAGGTATTATTTACGCCGGAACAAGGCAAGGATTTCCTACTTCGTTTCAAGCAGTAGATATTGCAATCCGGCACAGCATTGAAGATAAGGTAATTGTTGGAAGAAAGGCTGGCGAAAGTGGTTGGCGTTTCCCTGGGGGCTTCTCAGATCCAGCAGATCTAAGTTTAGAATCTGCTGCTGTGAGAGAAGCTCGTGAAGAAGCTGGAGATATCGAGGTAGGGAATGTAAAGTACCTCGCTTCTCGCAGGATGGAAGATTTTCGTTACAGAAAATCTGACAACAAACTGATGACAGCTTTGTTTTCTGGAACTTACATTTTCGGCCAAGTAAAAGCTGGCGACGATCTAGTCGAAGTCAGATGGCAAGACTTTGATGGGCTTATTGAATGCATGATGACTGATCACAAATGCTTAGGAGAAATTTTTCTTCAAAGCATTCAAACAAATAAATCCGTATAACCGAAAGGTGTTTTATGAATATCGAAAACAATCTACTTCTTCTCACTGACAGTTACAAGGTCAGCCACTACAAGCAGTATCAGCCAGGCACCACCCGCGTATTCTCGTTTTTTGAAAGTAGAGGCGGACGTTATCCTGAAACTCTGTTCTTTGGTCTTCAGTACTACATCAAGAAATACCTTGAAGGCGTGGTAGTTACAGAAGAAAAGATTCAAGAAGCTAAGGAAATTTTAAAGAATCATTTGGTTTCTGAAGATATCTTCAACGAAGAAGGGTGGCGTCACATCCTCGAAGTTCATGGTGGGCGTTTGCCAATTGAAATTCGGGCAGTCCGAGAGGGTTCGCGAGTTCCCACGGGAAACGTCCTTCTTACAGTTGTGAACACTGATCCTAAATTGCCTTGGCTTACAAACTACATCGAAACTCTTTTGGTGGAAGTGTGGTATCCCATGACAGTTGCCACTCAAAGCTACTTCATGAAACAAACTATCCTGAAATACCTCGAAGAAACAGGAAACCCTGAACTCATCGAGTTCAAGCTTCATGATTTTGGTTTTCGTGGTTCAACATCAGTAGAGTCTGCTGGAATTGGTGGACTTGCACACCTGGTGAATTTCAAAGGGACCGATACTATCCAAGCATTGGTTGTGGGAAGAAATTACTACAAAGAACCGATGGCTGGATTTTCCATTCCTGCGGCTGAGCATTCCACTATTACTTCTTGGGGGAAAGACCACGAAGTGGATGCCTATCGCAATATGCTCAATCAGTATCCTACAGGGATGGTTGCTGTTGTAAGTGACAGTTACGATATCTTCCATGCTTGCGAGGAAATCTGGGGGAACATTCTTCGAGAAGAAGTGCTGAAGCGCAATGGCACTTTAATCGTAAGGCCAGACAGCGGTGATCCGTTGGAAGTCCTTCCGAAAATTCTTGAAATTCTTGGAAGTAAATTCGGATTTGAGGTAAATGAGAAGGGCTACAAAGTTCTCAATCCTCGAATTCGAGTCATTCAAGGCGATGGTATTGATTACCTCAGCCTTGAAAAAATCCTCGAAGCACTGAAAGTTGCTGGGTGGTCCGCAGACAACATTGCCTTCGGTAGTGGCGGTGGTCTTCTCCAGAAACTTGATCGTGATACTCAAAAGTGCGCCTTCAAGTGCAGTGCAACAGAAGTGAATGGTGAGTGGGTCGATGCTATGAAAGACCCAATCACTGATCATGGAAAGAAATCGAAGGCTGGCCGTCTTTCTCTCATTGTAAAAGATGGAAAGTACAAGACGGTGCGTTTGGAAGAGGCCTTTACTGAAAACATGCTAGTTACTGTTTTCAAGAACGGTCATCTCCTTGTGGAATATGGTTTGTCAGGAATTCGCGATCGAGTTTTGACTGCGTAAACCTGACTTTGGAGCGTCAGTTTTGACGCTCCATTTTTTTACTTAATTTTACTTGTAAACTCAATTTTATAAGTGCAGAATAGGTAACTATGAATAATTGGAAGTATACTTCTCGCGAGTCTAAGCTTTTTCAAAGGCTGAATACTCCTGAAAAGATTCAGGATTATCTCAATTTACTACCTTTTAATTTTGAGAAGAAAAAAGAGACTTGTATGTCTCCAAGGTTAGTCCTTTCTAACAAAACTGCGCATTGTATGGAGGGTGCAATGTTTGCGGCTGCAGTTCTTGAATTTCATGCTAGAGAACCTTGGATTTTGGACCTTCGTTCTGAGAAGGATCCTTATGATTATGATCATGTTGTTGCTATTTTTAAGGAGGATGGATTTTATGGAGCAATTTCAAAAACTAATCACAATGTCTTGCGTTATAGGGAACCTATATATAAATCAGTAAGAGAGCTAGTCATGTCCTATTTCCACGAGTATTTCCTAGATAATGGAAGAAAAACTTTGAGAGAGTACTCTGAATTATTGGATTTGAACTATTTTAATAAAATAAATTGGAGGACATCGGAAAAAGATCTTTTTTCTATTCCAAAACACTTGGACAAGATAAAACATCATCCGATTTTGAGTAAAAAACAAATAAACAATTTGCGAAAAGTAGACAGAATAGAGGTAAAAGCTGGCAATATATATGAGCACTTTAAGAAATAAGGAAAAAATAAAAACTTGTAAAATCTTCAAAAAAGTCTAAACTGCGGTAATCTAACAGTCTTCATAATGCATAAATTATCCACACTAGACATTGTCGTAATAGCTATTGTCCTCATCATTCTTCCTCTACCCTTCTTCTTTTTTGGTAGCAAAGTTGTTACAACTACGAACTTACGGTACTTGGTAAAAGCGGAAGTGCCTTTGCGACTTTCCATTCCATCTATAGGAGTGGACACAGATATTATTAAAGTTGGCCTAACGAGCGCCGGAGCGATGGATACCCCAAAAGGACCGAAAGAAGTAGCTTGGTATGAACTTGGTCCGAAGCCTGGCGAAAATGGTGCATCAGTTATTGCTGGTCATAGCAGTTGGAGTAATAACATACCTGCTGCGTTTGATAATCTGCCTAAACTAAAAGTAGGAGAAAAAGTATATGTTAAAGATGTGGAAGGTAAGACTACAACTTTTGTGGTAAAAAGCAGTAGACTGTTCGATCCAAAAGCTGATGCAGGTATTGTATTTAATTCAACATCTGGCAAACATTTAAACCTTATAACTTGTGCTGGTGTGTGGGATGAAGCTACAAAAAGTTCAAGCAAGCGTTTAGTTGTATTTACTGACTTAGTAGAATAGTAGAATGCCGTTGTAGTTCAGTGGTAGAATACTGTCTTGGTAAGACAGTGGTCGTGGGTCCGATTCCCACCAACGGCTCCAAGAAAAAATATGTTTTTTCTTCTGGGAATCGGACGACGGAGCGGGCACACAGCGAGCTCGCTGGGTCGCGAGTCGGTGCCCAGACTAAAATGTTTTGACGAAAACATTTTAAGTCGAGGGAGATTTCCATCAACAGCTCAAAGAAAATAATAAATATAAATTATGGAAGGAATAAATATACCAGGAAATCAAGAAGAAGAAAAAAATATTATTGTCGCCAGAATAACTGCGTTGCGTGACCATTTATTCCAAACATCGGATACAATTCTTTATAATAATGAAGTTTATAGAAAAGCAGAAGAGTTAAGAAGTAAGTATCCTGATTATGATGATTATATAGCTTATCGTATTCTTATAAGTGGTGGGGAAAAAGTTCCTGAGACTAGTATTAATTTTCCAAAAACAGATTTTGCAGGCGAAGATTCCGTGGAATTGTTTTTCAAGAATTATAAATAGCCAAAGTACTTCAGTTTGCATGGTGACCATCTTCTTAAGTCTTAGGTAGGCCTTTCGACTCCGGCCTTTTGATATAAATTAGAATTTAGCTTACTTCTTTACATTTGAACTCAATTAAGGCATTATTGGTATATATTAAAAAATTATTAAAAATGTGCTATTTATGCAATTTAGCAATAAAATTAGTAATAATATTAATTACAATTAAGAACTTATAAATGAAAAAAATAAATAAAATAGGACTCGTTTCATTATTCTTGTTAATGAGTGGTAGTGTGTATGTATACGCTGCACAGCCGACAGTAAACCGAGGAACAGCAGAAAATTTTGCCATTCTTGCCGCTTCCACTATTACGAACACTGGTTCATCAGTTGTAAATGGTGATGTCGGCCTTTCTCCTGGTAACTCGATCACAGGTTTCCCTCCAGGTCAGATTAACGGTACTCAGCATATTGCTGACGGCGCTGCAGCTCAAGCTCAAGCAGATTTGACACAGGCTTACAATGACGCTGCAGGTAGAACTCCTGTCACAACTATAATCACAGAGCTAGGTGGAGCGACTCTTGTTCCAGGTGTTTATACTTCTGCAGACGGAACCTTCAGTCTTACTGGCACATTGACACTTAATGCACAAGGTGATCCTAATGCAGTCTTTATTTTCAAGACGGCTTCAACCCTTATTACTGCAGCAGGAAGTTCTGTTGTTCTCTCGAACAGTGCTCAAGCCTGTAATGTTTTCTGGCAGGTCGGATCTTCTGTTACTCTTGGCTCGAACTCAACATTACAAGGAAACCTACTTGTTTTAACTTCAGCCACTCTTACAACCGGTTCGAGCGTCATGGGAAGAGTCCTTGCTCGAAATGGTGCGGTGACATTGGATTCAAGTACAGTAACAAAGCCAACATGTATAACTTCACCAGCTCCAGTTGTTGCAGTAACCGCAACAACAACGGCAACAGTTACAGCAACTACCACCCCTGTAGTTATACCAATAGCTACAACTACTACACCTGTAGTTATAACTTCTGTAGCAACAACTACTGTAGTTGTTACTGCGACTACTACACCAGTTGTAGTACCAGTTTTCACACCATCATTTCCTAACACTGGCTTTTCTTCTCCTTCTGAAAGTGCTTTATCAATGTTTTTGTTTCTAGCTACTCTTAGTTTCGTAAGCTCTATCGTTTTCTTTTTAAATAGAAAATTAGCAGTCATTAAGTAAAAATCACTCGATAGTTTATCCTTAGTAGGATTGTAGTCAAAATGGATGATACAAAGGAAAAGTTAAACATTGAGCTCCAAAAATTAGAAACGGAGATGGTATCTCCGGATTTTTGGTTGAACAAAGATAAAGCCCAGGCTACTATCCGTCGAATCCAAGAATTAAAAAACGAGATTGAGGGTGTAGGAAAATATGACGCTGGAGGTGCGGTTATGACTATTTTTTCGGGTGCAGGGGGAGACGACGCGGAGGATTTTTCTTCCATACTTTTGAAAATGTATATGAGATTTTGTGATAAGAACGGATTTGGAGTTTCGATGTTGCATAGCAATGATAACGATCATGGGGGATATAGGAATGTGACAATAGAAATTTCCGGCAAGAATGCATACGGCACGCTGAAGAATGAATCCGGTGTTCATAGGTTGGTTCGTATATCACCATTTAATGCGAAGGCTTTACGCCACACATCTTTTTCAATGGTGGAAGTAATTCCAAAATTTGATAAAAGCGCTAAAGCTTCTGACTTAGAGATACCAGAAACTGAACTTCGAGTAGAACTTTCTCGCTCTTCGGGTCCCGGGGGACAAAATGTAAATAAACGCGAAACAGCCGTGAGGATTGTGCATATTCCAACCAACCTTTCTGCTCAGAGTGATAATGAAAGGTCTCAAGGTCAAAACAAAGAGAAAGCAATGCAGATCTTGCAAGGTAAGATTTACAAAGCGCTGGAAGAAGAGAGAATCTCCAAAGAAAAAGGAATGTATATTTCGAAAACCACACAGATTGAATGGGGGAATCAGATACGCTCTTATGTTATGCATCCTTACAAGATGGTAAAAGATCACAGAACTGGAGTAGAGACCAGTAATATAGATTCAGTTTTGGAAGGTGATATCGATGAATTTATTGAAGGAGAAAAATCTTTATAATTTAGCGAGAATAGGTTATAATAGACGACGTGATTCACTTCGATAAAGTATCAAAAATTTACCTTGATAACTCCGTCGCTCTGGAGGATATCTCATTTTCAATCGAACCAAAAGAGTTCGTATCTATTGTTGGTCATTCAGGAGCTGGAAAGACCACTTTGCTTAAGATGTTTTTGGCTGAGGAAAAACCTAGTGCTGGTAAGGTGTTTTATGAATCAACAGATATAGCTACATTGAAGCGTGATCAGATAAACAACTTTAGAAGAAAAATTGGTGTGGTCTTTCAGGATTTTCGGCTTCTTCCTCATAAAAATGTCTATGAGAACATTGCCTTTGCTATGGAAGCGGCCGGCCGTACCGACGAAGAAATTGAAGCAGATGTACCTCACGTCTTAGACCTAGTAGATCTTGGTAAAAAGATTTGGAATTTTCCAAATGAGCTTTCTGGGGGAGAGAAACAGCGCGTTTCAATTGCTCGAGCAATTGTTAATCAACCTGAGGTTATCATTGCGGATGAACCAACTGGAAATCTGGATCCTTTGAATACTTATGACATCGTTCAAATAT
This sequence comes from Patescibacteria group bacterium, assembly GCA_013816135.1. Taxonomy (GTDB): domain Bacteria; phylum Patescibacteriota; class Minisyncoccia; order Phycocordibacterales; family DATDWN01; genus C7867-006. Next base: position 15,203 of record JACDEV010000003.1, read on the forward strand.
TGAAAAAGATAAATGATTTGGGTACCACAGTTATTTTAACCACTCACAACAAAGGAGTAATCGACTCTCTGAAGAAGAGAGTGCTTACTATGGAGAATGGTAGAATCATACGTGATGATAAAGAAGGTAAATACGTTATTTAGTTCAGATTTCACGTATTTCTTTGTTGCTTCACTTTATTTTTTTCACGCGCAGTATTTTAATACAGCTTGGTCAAAAATAAAGCTTGCGCCTCGAACTACATCCAAATCTGAATTAAATAATAATCATGATATAATAAATAAAAATGCTTTGGATTAAATTAAAAAGAGTAATACGTTCAGGGTTCTTCGGCTTTTGGCGTAACGGCTTCGTGTCTTTGTCATCTATCTTGGTAATGCTGGTGACTTTGTTTGTTATTGGTACAACTATTTTTTCAGGAGCTATTCTGAAATCAACTTTGGCTGAAATAAGAGATAAGGTGGATATAAATGTTTATTTTGTGACCACTGCAAATGAAAACGATATTCTTGCAATGAAAAGTAATTTGGAGAAATTACCAGAAGTAATGCCTCCAGTTACATATGTTTCAAAAGAAGAAGCTTTGGCTGCTTTCAAATTAAGACATCAGAACGATCAGTTTACTCTGCAATCTTTAGATGAGTTGGGTCAAAATCCACTTGGAGCAACTCTTAATATCAAAGCCAAAGATCCTTCTCAATATGAAAGCATTGCACAATTTTTAGATGGACAGAATGCCGCAGACGGAAGCAGTATTATCGAAAAAGTAAATTACTATCAGAACAAGGATGCTATTGATCGATTGACTCACATCATCAACTCTGCAAATCGCCTAGCTATGTTACTTACTATTTTCCTTATTATAATTTCAATTCTTATCACTTTTAATACTTTGCGTTTGGTAATATACATGTCTAGAGATGAGATAGCTGTTATGCGTCTAGTGGGAGCATCAGCTGGTTATATTCGTGGACCATTTTTTATCGCTGGAGCAATCTATGGTTTTATTTCGGCCATTATCGCACTCATTCTTTTCTATCCGATTACTATTTGGCTCGGCTCTACAACAGCAGATTTTTTTGTTGGATTTAATATTTTTCACTACTATACAGCAAATTTTGGACAAATCTTCCTCATTATTGTCGGTTCTGGCATAGCAATTGGTTCGATTTCTTCATACCTTGCTGTACGCAAATACTTAAAGGTATAGGTGAGAGGACGAACTTGTCTCATATATGAAAGTCATATAAAATGTTTCGATACGCAAGTATGTAAGTAAACTCAGGATGAAAAAAAACCACAAATATATTTTTGTAATAGGAGGTGTGATGTCAGGAGTAGGAAAGGGTATAGCGTCATCGTCGATCGGTAAAATTCTTCAAAGTAAGGGCTTTAAGGTCAACCCAGTAAAGGTTGATCCTTATTTAAATGTGGATGCTGGAAATATGAATCCAACAGAGCACGGGGAAGTGTTTGTACTTGATTCTGGATTGGAAACAGACCAGGATATGGGAAACTATGAAAGATTTTTGGAAATGGATTTGGAATCGGAAGATTATATGACATCGGGAATGATTTACAAGCACGTCATAGATAAGGAAAGGAATTTGGGCTATCGTGGCAAATGTGTAGAAGCCATTCCGCATATTACGGAAGAAATAATTACAAGATGGAAGAAATCTGCAGAAACTCATGGCTCGGACATTTCTCTTATTGAAATCGGTGGAACTATCGGTGATTATCAAAATATTTTATTTATTGAGGCGGCTCGAACTCTGAAGATAAAGCATCCTCAGGATGTGATGTTTATTATGGTTTCTTATCTGCCAGTTCCAGGTTCACTTGGAGAAATGAAAACAAGGCCGACTCAGAATGCAGTCAGGCAGTTAAACTCCTATGGTGTTCAGCCGGATGTCATTATCGCTCGCGGTCCTCATACTTTGGATATTAAAAGAAAAGAAAAAATCGCTATTGCTTGCGCATTACTTACAGAAAATGTTATTTCTGCTCCGGATATTGAAAGCATTTATGATGTGCCTTTGAACTTTGAACGGGACAGAATAAGTTCTGTACTTTTGAAAACCCTTCACATGAGAACCAAGGCTCACAATGGCGAATTGGAGGAGTGGAAGAAATTTGTTGAAAAAAGAACTAAAGCCAAAAAGCAGTTGAAAATTGCTGTGGTTGGAAAGTATTTTGATACAGGGGATTACACACTTTCAGATGCCTATGTTTCAGTAATCGAAGCGATAAAGTTTTCTTCCTATTGGAAGGATACCAATACAAAGCTAACTTGGATAAACTCTAAAGATTTTGAGACAAATCCAAAGAAAATAGAAGAATTAAAGAACTACGATGGCATCATTGTCCCAGGGGGATTCGGTGAAAGCGGAATTGAGGGAGTAATCATGACAATTGAATATGCTAGAAAAAACAAAGTTCCATATCTTGGATTATGTTACGGCATGCAATTAGCAGTAGTAGAATTCTGCCGAAATGTCATCGGCTGGAAAGATGCAAACACTGCTGAAATAAATTCCAAAGGCACACACACTGTTATTGATATTATGGAACATCAAAAAAAGCTTTTGGAAGAGGGAAGATATGGAGCAACCATGAGGCTTGGAGCTTATCCCGCGATCTTGAAAAGCGGTTCTATCGTTCAGAATGCATATGGTAGTAAGGAAGTTTCCGAAAGACATCGTCACCGATACGAAGTAAATCCAAAATATGTAAAAGAAATAGAAGAAGCTGGAATGGTTTTTTCTGGTACTTCTCCTGATGGAAAGCTGATGGAATATGCTGAACTTCCGAAAGCAACTCACCCCTTCTTTGTCGGTACTCAAGCTCATCCAGAATTCAAAGCTCGACCTTTGCATCCTCATCCTTTATTTACTGCTTTTGTAGAAGCCTGTTTAAAAACTCCCACATCTAGCCAATCTCATCCTCTAAAATAAGAAACGTAGCCGTCAATGTACTAGCTGTACATCTCCGACTCCATTACTTATTTTATAGGCGACCTTGTCTCAGATCTGAAAGTTTTAATTTGTAATAATGGCATTTTTCGGGTATTCTGTTATCTATTGCCAGATCGTCTAACGGTAGGACTCCGCCCTCTGGAGGCGGGTATCTTGGTTCGAGTCCAAGTCTGGCAGCAAAATAGCGAAGCTATTTTCCTGTCCAGAAGCAAAGCGTAGCTTTGCGCTTGGACTCGAACGACGGAGCGATTCGTGTTTTAACAAAAACACGACGCGAGTCGGCGCCTAGACTTTTTCCGAGCGACGGCAAGGAAAAAAGTCGGAGGAGAGAGTGTACTCACGATCCAAGTCTGGCAGCCAATGAAAAATAAAATTATTAAATTAGCTTCCTTAATATTGGATTTCGGAAAGATTGAAAGGCAGACTTTTCATCAAGATGGTTTGACATCTGAGTCTGATACCGATCACACAGTCATGCTTGGTGTTATAAGCTGTTCATTGGCTAGTAAATTATATTTGGATTTAGATGTTGGTTTGGTTGCACAATTTGCTTTTGTTCATGATTTGGTTGAGGTCCATGCAGGAGACACACCAACTCTTAAAGGAATAACTGATGAATTTTTAGAATCAAAAGAAAAAAGAGAATTAAGGGCTTTAGAAAAAATAAAGTATGAATTTTCAGAGGATTTTTTTTGGATACATAAAACAATAGAAAAATATGAAAAATTAGATACAAAGGAAGCTAGATTTATAAAAACTCTTGATAAGATTTTACCCAAAATTACGGTTATCTTAAACAATGCCAAAGGTTTAAATGATAATAAACTTGCTACAAGGACTGAAGCGAAAGAAACTTTTGATAAACAAAGAATAAAATTATCCAAATTAGCAAATGATATGCCGGAAGTTATGGATTTATGGGAGTATTTTGTAGAAGAAGAACTAAAACTTATAAAAGATTAATGTCATCATCTCAAAAACCAGTATTTTATGATCCAACCAATCAGCGAGCAAAAAAGTTACGCTTTATTTCCCTTGTCTTGGGGTTTACTCTTACTGTTCTTCTTATTATTTTTCTTATAAGTATATTATTTGTTCCTAGTTTTACCCCTCTTCCTTTAGCTTCCTTTATAAAAGAGAGCAGACAAAAACCTCCTCAACAATTATCCATTTCTGCAAGCAAAGCCAAAATAATCGAAGAATTAGAAATAAAAAGAGCAGAAGAGCAAAAGAAATATGCTTTAGAACAAGAACGTCTACAGAATAGTAAAAAACCTCTGTCACCACTCGTCATAGGGTTTATGGTTAATTGGGATGACAATAGTTTCGAGTCTCTCAAACAAAACTTTGAAAAAATAGATATCTTGTCGCCAGAATGGCTACATATCAAAGATGGAACGGGAAATATAACTTTGGACAACGAAGGCTTACAAAAGGAAGTCACTGAGTATGTTAGAAGTCGTAATTCGAATCTGGCAATTATTCCACTTGTAAACAATTTTGGATGGCAAAAATCTATTTTGCATGAAGTATTACGTAAGAATTCCACTAGAGCACACCTAATATCGGAGCTACTGAAATATATTAAAGATAGAAAATATGCCGGAATCAGTATAGACTTTGAAAATATAGATGACATAGACCAGAGAAATTTCAGTCAATTTATAGAGGAAATTTCTTCTACTTTTCATGCAGAAAATCTTCAAGTTTCAGTTAATGTTATTCCAGATAATCCCGCGTATGAATTCAAACGACTTTCTCTTGCAGCAGACCATGTCATATTAATGATGTATGACGAAAATATTGCAACAGATCCTGCTGGACCGATTTCTGGAATCGATTGGTATTCAGAGCTTTTAACAAATCTGTCTAAAGAAATTCCTTCAAACAAAATGATTATTGCCATGGGAGCGTACTCCAATGATTGGCAAGGGAATAATAAAGCAGAGCAAAAGTCATTTGAAGATGCCTTGCTTACTGCTACAGATTCCGAAGGTGTGATTAGCTTAAATCCAATTTCACTCTCCTCTACATACCAGTATTATGATGATACAGATAAACTCCATACAGTTTGGATGCAGGACAGTGTTAGTCTTTTCAACCAGTACATGATTGCGAGCAGATTTAGTCCCGCAGGTGTAGCACTATGGCGACTTGGAGGAGAAGATAAAAGTATTTGGAATTTTATTGGAAATTCTTTCGACACTACATACACACCTGATTCTGTTCAGGCTTTGTTAGGTGATGTGACTTATTCTTATACTTTGGATTATGAGAGTGACGGAGAAATATTAAAAGTGACGGGTTTGCCTCATACCGGCAAAAGAATTGTCACATTTAATCCTGTTACTGGACTCATTTCCAAAGAAAATTTTAATGACTATCCGAAACCCTACGTTATTACTCAGTATGGTAAAAGTGATCGCAAAATCGCTCTGACATTTGACGATGGACCTGATGACTCTTACACTTCCAAAATACTTGATATCTTGAAAAATAAAAATGCCCCAGCCACTTTTTTTTTGGTAGGGGAGAATATTGGAAGTTTTCCATCTCTTGTCCGTCGTGAATATGAAGAAGGTCACGAGATTGGTAATCATACTTTCTCACATCCAAATATTTCGGAAATTTCGCAAACTCAGCTTCGTTTAGAACTGTCTGTTACAGAACGCATGATTGAAAGCAGTACCGGTCACCAATCTCTTTTATTCCGTGCGCCTTTTGCTGTTGATTCAGAACCCACTACTCCGGATCAGATGATCCCAGTGGCAGAAGTGAGTCGTTTAGGTTACCTGATGGTAGGAATGCATATAGACCCATCAGACTGGGAAAGTCCTCCGTCTGGCCAAATTATCAGTCGGGTGTTGAGCCAAATAGAAAGCGGACAAGGAAATGTAGTATTGCTTCACGATGGAGGTGGAGAAAGAGAGCAAACAGTTTTAGCTTTACCCAAACTAATTGATACTCTCCGGGCCAAAGGCTACAACCTTGTGTTAGTGTCGGATCTACTTGGTAAGAGCCGGGATGAAATAATGCCAGCAATCCAGGTTAGCGATAAATTTGAGAAAGTCAGTAACACTGCAAGTTTTAGTATTGCTAGAGTTATTGTGTATATATTGCATCTTCTTTTTCTTTTCGGTTTAATTCTCGGAATTATTCGGTTCTTTATGGTGGGCATTCTTGCTTTGATAGAATACCTGAAAGAACGCAGGAAAACATTTACTCCCGGATTTTTCCCTTCCATGGCGGTTATCATTTCTGCTTTTAACGAAGAAAAAGTTATTAATCAAACAATCTCAACTCTACTTTCTTCCACATATCCAAATTTTGAAATTATTGTTGTAGATGACGGTTCGACAGATAAAACTTTGGAGAAAGTTAAAGAAACATTTGGAGAAAATAATCGTGTTCAGATATATCATCAGGAAAATTCTGGCAAATCCACAGCCCTTAACTTTGGTATAGCGAAAACTTCTGCGGATATTGTAGTAAGTTTAGATGCTGATACTATATTTCCCCCGGTAGCACTTTCCAAACTAGCACGCCATTTTGAAGATCCGAATATTGGTGCGGTAGCAGGTAATGCAAAAGTGGGAAATAGGAATAATCTTTTGACTAAATTTCAGGCTCTTGAATATATTATTAGCCAGAATCTAGATAAGAGAGCTTTTAGTGTGCTAGATGCAATTACAGTAGTGCCAGGGGCAGTAGGAGCTTGGCGAAGGAAGGCTCTTTTGGAAGCAGGAGGGTTTAAGAGTGATACTTTGGCTGAAGATTCAGACCTAACGATTTCTATAAGAAAAATCGGCTACACTATAACCTATGAAGATGAGGCAATAGGAATTACTGAAGCTCCAGAAACTGTTAAGAATTTAATTAAACAGCGTTTTCGATGGATGTATGGAACATTGCAAGTAGGTTGGAAGCATATAGGAGCCTTACTTAATCCAAAATACGGCTCACTCGGACTTATTGCATTACCAAACATTATTATTTTTCAATTAATATTTCCAATCGTTTCTCCGTTAATGGATTTGACCGTTATTGTTTCCATTTTCGCAACACTCTTTACCTACAATCAGCACCCAGAAAGTTTTTCTGCAGGCTCGCTTCAACATATACTTTATTTTTATCTTTTATTTTTAATTATTGAAATACTGGGTGCTGGAATAGCTTTTCTTTTTGAGCGAAAAGAAGATCCGCGTCTCTTGGTTTGGCTAATCATACAACGTTTCTACTATCGTCAGCTGATGTATTATATTGTTTTGAAATCACTCTTTACTTCGCTTAGGGGGATTGCAGTCGGTTGGAATAAATTTGATCGCACGGGTACTGTGAAAATAGATAATTTAAAATAAAATTGATGAAAATAATTCGAGATTACTTATTAACTTATTATTAACAATTACCATTGACATTTCACAAGTTTACATTGTATAATTATATCTGAGGCAAGCATGAAAGTAAGATGTGTTAATGAATGTTCGACATCCAAAATGTGCCCAGGATGTTCCGAATGTATGCTTTGTTGTAAGTGTGGAAGTGTAATCGGTTGCCACATCGGTAGTATTGATGTGAAAATCGAAGGACACTACGTAACTGATGACGGTATGGTCTGCATGGCTTGCCATGGACCCAAAATAATCAACACTCAGTTGTCGCGTTGATTAAATTCGATATTTCTTTCCCTGAAGACTCACTTCATGTTTCGCATGTGGTGGTTTTTTATTTAAGTAATATTTTTTAAACGAAATAGTCCAAACTTCATACTTGTCGGCTAGCAAACATCAGAAGGTTCGGACTCCTATGTCTATAAAAAATGAAACTACATATAAAATTTATATTTCATATCTAATCCCAGGGAATTTGGTATAATTAGTTTATGAAGTACACGAGCAACAGAGGATTTTTGTCGGGTACAACTCTATATGTAGTCGTTATTGTTTTACTTGGAAGTGCTCTTATATATGGGTATAGAGAGATTTATAATTTAAATAAAAAAGTTGGCACACTCACAACTGAGCTTGCTTCTACAACTGCACTTTTCTCGCAAAATGCAAACGAACTTTCGCAAAATATTACAGATTTAAGTGCTAAAGCTTCTAGTACAGATCAAAACATACAGGATGTGAAAAATCAGGTTGGAGGAGTGCAGAACACTCTCGGTTCAGTGTCGGGATCTCTCGGTACACTTGAAAAGCTTTCTAGAATTGATCCAGTTATTCTAAAAAAATATTCAAAGGTGTATTTTCTGAATGAAAACTACACTCCGGCCCACCTAACGATATTACCTACGGAGTATTTGTTCAGTCCAAATCGAACTGAACAATTTCAGACAGAATCTTGGCCATTTTTGAAAAATCTTTTGGACGATGCAAAAGCAAGCGGAGTGACACTTTTCGTAAAGTCGGCATATCGATCATTTGCTGAACAACAGACACTTAAAACTGCCTACACTATTACCTATGGAGCTGGTACTGCTAATTCATTTTCTGCAGACCAAGGATATTCCGAACATCAGTTGGGTACTACAGTTGATCTTATTACATCAGGAATGAACGGTCAGTTATCTGTTTCTTTTGATAAGACTCTTGCATATCAGTGGCTAACAAACAACGCCTATCGATATGGGTTCGTTCTGTCTTATCCAAAAGGGAACAGCTATTACATATATGAACCATGGCATTGGCGCTTTGTAGGAGTTAAGCTTGCTGTCTATTTACACAACAACAACTTAAAGTTTTATGATATGGATCAAAGGGAGATAGATTCCTACCTTGTAAATACGTTTGATTTCTAATAATACTCAGGTTGAGCTGGCATGGTATAATAGGAATATGAAAAATACAATTATTGCTGTCATAGCGGTTATCATTATTGGGTTTATTGGCTACTTTATTTTTAGGAAACCCGTTTCACCTGTTGTTCCAACTACAAATACAATATCGACAACGACACCAACCAGTGCTGTTCAAAATACGACACCAGTAAATAAGGAAGAAACTGTAATCGGAAAGTCAGTTGAAGGACGCGATATTGTTGCATATCATTTTGGTACAGGAGTAAGAGAAATAGTACTTGTGGGAGGAATTCATGGAGGTTATTCATGGAATACAGCTCTTGTTGCGTATCAAACAATAGATTACTTGAAAGCTAATCCATCTGTAATTCCGGCAAATATAAAAGTGACTGTTATTCCAGCTCTAAATCCAGATGGCCTATTCAAAGTTGTGGGCAAAACTGGGGCGTTTACTGCGACGGACGTCTCTGCATCTGCCACACTCCAAGCAGCTGCACGATTTAATGCGAATCTTGTAGACATAAGTCGAAACTTCGATTGTGATTGGCAAGCGAATGCAAAGTGGCAGAGCAAAACTGTAAGCGGAGGAAGTGCTGCGTTCTCAGAACCAGAAAGTTTAGCTGTAAAAAACTATGTTGAAACTAAAAACCCAACAGCAGTTATTGTTTGGTATAGTGCGGCTGGCGGAGTATACCCATCTAAATGTGGTGGAAGTGTAATGACTGAAACTACAAACCTAACAAACTTATTTGCAAAGGCATCAGGATACAAAGCATATTCAAGTTATAATTTTTATGAAACTACAGGAGATATGGTGAACTGGTTGGCAAAAAAGCAGATTCCTGCCATCAGTGTTCTTCTTACAAATCATACAGATACTGAATTCACAAAAAACCAGAACGGTATAATGGCAGTAATGAAATTCTACACTAAATAATGAGGAATTTTTTATCTAAACCGATTGTCATTATTGGATTAGTTGTTTTGTTGCTAGGAGGCCTAATTGGTTCAAATATATATAGAAATTCAAGACCTGTAGTCGCCACTGTTCCACAAGTTAAAATTATTGAAAAGGCTGGGCCAATAGTTACTGTTATTGGTAAGTCAGTTCAAGGAAGAACTATAGATGCGTATACATATGGAAAAGGTAAAACTCATATAGCATTTGTAGGAGGTGTTCATGGTGCATATGAATGGAATAGCATAGTTCTCGCATTTAAAGTTATAGATTATCTAAACTCTAATCCCAGCTCTGTTCCAAAAAGTTTAACTGTAACTGTAATTCCTGATGCAAATCCTGACGGAGTTTTCAAGATAATTGGAAAGGAAGGGAGATTTACAGAAAAAGATATTCCTTCAAATATCTCAACAATTCCAGGCCGTTTCAATGCAAATACAGTAGACCTTAACCGAAACTTCGATTGTAAATGGCAACCAGAAAGTACATGGCAAAACAAAACAGAGAGTGCTGGAACAAAACCATTTTCAGAACCCGAAGCTGAGGCTATAAGAGCTTTTGTGGAAAAAGATCATCCAGTTGCAATGGTGTTTTGGCACAGTAAGTCTGGAGCAGTATACGCATCACAATGTAAAAACGGAATCCTTCCTGAGACTTTGAAAATTATGAATGCGTATGCAAAAGCTTCTGGCTACAATGCTGTTCCTGTTTTTTCTGCATATGTAACAACAGGGGACTCTGAGGGTTGGCTCGCGTCAATTGGTATTCCTGCAATTACTGTAGAAATGACAACTCATGAGACTATTGAATTAGAAAAGAATCTTGCCGGTATCAAAGCTCTGTTTGAATATTACAAATAAAATGATTATTGTATAAATAATTAATGGATAAATTTTTAATTACAGAACCTAAGGATGGTGACGAGGTGGCGATTGGTCCAATGCATATTCAATCTTGGATTGAAACTTACTTACCTCAAAATAAGGAAATGACAGAAGAGTTTATAAAAAAACAAATAAGTTTTGTTGCTAATGAAAGTGGAAATAAGTTTAGAAAGGAAACTTTTAAAGAAGCACAGGAACATCCTGATAAAGTTTTATATAGAGTAGTTAAAAACACTGAAGGTGTGGTTGTGGGTTTTTTCCATTGCACCAAAGACGAAAATTTTAATGAAATTGAAGGAATCTATTTGTTAGAGGAAGCAAAAGGTCATGGTATTGGAAAAAAATTAATGGAAGATTTTTTAAATTGGATGGATAATAATAAGCCTTCTCGTCTAGAAGTATTTGGTACTAATGAAAGAGCAATAAGTTTTTACTCTAAGTATGGATTTAAAAAATTTGATAAAGAAGTACGTCTATACAAAGACAAATTTCCTATAATTGAAATGATACGCCCAGCAAAATAAGATAAACATTATGGAAAATAATAATGAATTAATCGTCACTCGCGTATTTGATGTTTCACCAGAACTCGTTTGGAAGGCATGGGCCCTACCTGAACAAATTGCTCAATGGTTTGCCCCGGGGATAGTCATGGAAGTACGCGAGCTTGATGTGCGACCGGGAGGCCATTTTAGATTTGCCGATCCAAACGATAAACTTTCTGGTGAATATACCGGAACTTATATTACGGTTAAGCCTCTCCAAGAGCTTTCATTTTCTGTTGTAGATTTTTCTGATAATCCGGCAGGTATAAGAGCAGGGTTCAAAGTAGAATTTGAGGAGATTGGTAATCAAACAAAAATGACACTTACATCACTTCCGCCAGAAAATTCTTATGACAAAACTACATTTGATGCTTGGAGTGGTTGCTTCGATAGAATGGCTAAGGTGATAAAATCAAATTAGTTTTATAATATACTATTACGTCTTGTAATTTGTAAATTTGCAACATGTTTAATTAAATGTTAGCCTGATTTTAGATCTTTTTTATGGAGGTGTGAAGTGGCTGATATCGTAATGCTGGAGTCTCAACCGTGCCAGTTTCAAAAGGCATGGGTAGGAATGTGCAGGAGGCCAAGTACAAATGGCTGGTGTACAGAACACGAAGCGTTGAAATGTCGTGTATGCGGAAAGCAGGCAGTAAAAACCTGCGACTTTACAGGGACTAACCCGCTCGTTTGCGGTGTGCCACTCTGCCACACTTGCCAGCATGAGCCATACATCAAAGGCAAAGTGGATTTCCCAAGCAAACATATGAATGCCGCGGATTTCAGCCAAGCTTCTGGGGAATCAGTTTTAGCTGAAATGTCTTCCCACAAATAGTCTTCAGTACTTGATACGTAAGAACCGCCGACTAATACTCGGCGGTTTTAATTTTGCTATAATTATGTAATGGAAGAAGGAAAATTTGAACACCCTTTTATAGATAATCTTGTCGGAATTCCTCATGGGGATTCGGAGGTAAAAAATGCAACAGGAAAATCTGTTGAAGAATACATGAGACACACTGGATCAAATAAACACGAAGGGGTTGAGATTGAAAAAACACCTGAAGATATTGAAATTATTCAGTTTGCAATTGATTCTGTAAATGAAGTAATGAAAGAATATGGTCGAGAAAAAGACATAGAGCTTTCCATGAATCATATTCATATTGTTCCAGTTGGAGGCACAGAAATTGTGACTCAAGGAAATTCGAAAAAAGCAGCTCAAGCTTCTACTCGCTCCTCATTAATTATAGATAGAGATCCTTCCAACATTCAGTTTTGTTTGAGAGCTTTTCATGAAATTTTACATTTGAAATCATATGTAGCTTTACAAATTCTTCCACCTCCTGAAGAGAATAGCCAGTCTTCACTTAAAGCATACAGGAAGGGCTTTATGGTTGTTTCTCGTGATGGAAAAGAAAGATATTTTACAGATTTGGAAGAAGGCGTGATTGGAATGCTTACAGAAAAATTCTTTAATGAAAAAATAAAATCAGAAATACTCTTTTCAGAAGAGTTAAAAAATAAAGGAGAGGTACCTTTCGAATTTAGTCGCCAAGAAGAAATACAGCTGTTAAATGATTTAGTAGATCAAATATTTGAAAAAAATATAGATGACTTTAAAAGTAGAGATGAAATCCTTGAGTTGTTTATACGTGCACAAGTAAACGGTAACTTACTTAGAGTAGGAAAATTGATTGAGAAAACATTTGGAAAAGGAAGCTTTAGAGAAATTAGTGAAGGAAATTACCCAAAGGATACACATCATGACAGATAAATAATATAATAATTGTCGAGAAGATACATCTTGTTTTGTATAAAAGAATTGATAAGCTAGTACTATGTCCCTACCAATGCCAAAAAGAGTTCCCGAACTTGGTTTCTATTACCACTACAAACACGATCCAAGTGTGGTCAATGATCATGCCTATGAGGTTATTGGAATAGGTTTCCACACAGAGGATAATGCTAAACCAGGAGAGGAGCATTTTCTTATCTATAGGCCTTTGTACAACCAGTCTGTCTATACAGCTTCAAAAGAACTAGGTATTGCATGTTTTGATAATAGACCTCTCGAGATGTGGATGGAAGAGGTGACAAAAGAGGGTAAGACTTTTCCACGTTTCCAAAAAATTACTGATCCGGAAATTATCACACAGCTTGAAAAGATCAGAGGAGAAATGTATTAAATTGTTTGAAACACATTTCCTGGTATTATTCTCATATGGATACAGTAAATAGTAAGGGAAGAGAAATGCTAAATAAGGTCCCAGAAGTCACTTTATACTTTTGGATTATTAAAATACTTTGTACAACTGTTGGTGAAACCGCTGCTGACTTTCTAAATGTTAATTTAAATTTTGGTTTAACTACAACCTCAATAATTACAGGCGTACTACTGGCGATTAGTCTATTTTTTCAATTTCGAGCAAAGAAATATATTCCAAGTGTTTATTGGTTTACAGTCGGGTTAGTCAGTGTTTTTGGAACATTGGTAACTGATAACTTAACTGACAAACTAGGTGTACCTCTGGAAGTAAGTACGATTATTTTTGCCATCCTGCTTGGTCTTACATTCTTGATTTGGTATATAAATGAAAAAACACTTTCTATTCACTCTATTTTTACAACAAAACGAGAAATATTTTATTGGTCAGCTATTCTTTTTACATTTGCTTTGGGTACAGCATCTGGAGATTTATTTGCCGAAGGTCTGGGACTCGGATATTTAGTTACTGGGTTAATTGTGGCTGGCATAATTGCATTAACTTCAGTTGCCTGGAAAATGAGACTAAATTCCGTTCTTTCATTTTGGATTATCTATATCATGACCCGTCCCCTCGGTGCATCTATTGGTGATCTACTCTCACAACCCACAAGTCATGGAGGGCTAGGTCTAGGAGCAACTCTTACAAGTGCAATATTTGTTGGGGGTATTCTCTTAATCGTTACTTATCTTTCGCTCACCAGACGAGATGTTATTTTAGGAGGGGAAAAGGAACATCAAGAGGGATCAAATGAAAAAGGGGGTCTATGGCAAACAGCAGTTGTCTTAGCACTATTTATTGTTTTAGGTGGAAGTGGGTATTATATTCGCCACAGAGCTCTTCAAGCAGAAATTCCCTCTCCCCAAAATAGTAGCGATAATGCAACAACAACTCTTAGTTTACTGGGTGATCTAACAGTTTTTAGAACTATTACCCAAGATACGTTAAATAAACTAAATGCTGGTGATCAATCTGGCGCAACCACTCGTATAGGTGATCTTGAATATGCATGGGATAAAGCTCAACCTGTTCTGAAATCAAGAAACAGTATTGAATGGAGTAAAATAGATGCGAAAATTGACACTGTACTTAGAGAACTTCGATCAACTAACCCAAATCCAACAACTGAGAAGTCTGCACTTACATCACTACTGTCAGCACTTCAGTAAGATTATTATATGGAAGAAAACCAAGACAAGATAATAGAAAATCTTAACTCGGAAGGAGGAGTTGTAGTAATGCCAACCGATACTATTTATGGGATTTTGGGTAGAGCATTTGATCCAAAAGCAGTTGATAAGATATACCAAATTAAAAAAAGAACACCAGATAAACCTTTCATTATTCTTATCGCTGATATTTCTGACTTAAGTAAGTTTTCCATACAATTCTCTGATACAGATAAAGAAATTTTTTATAAAATTTGGCCTGGGCCTTTTAGTGTAGAATTTGAGGTAAATAATGAAACATTTACTTATAGAAGTTTTGGGAAAAAACTTGCTCTTCGACTTCCTGATAATGATTTACTACGAGAGATTATAAGGCATACTGGTCCACTTGTAGCTCCAAGTGCGAACCTTGAAGGGGAACCTCCAGCTAAGAATATTGAAGAAGCAAAGGAATATTTTGGTGATGGAGTAGATATGTACGTAGATAATGGAGAAATACTGGAGGGTGAACCATCCACACTAATTTCACTAAGAAATGGCGAAATTAAGATTCTCAGACAAGGCCGAGGAGTGTTAGAACTTTAATGTTAAAATAAACCCATGCCTAATAAAGAAATTTCCACAGGTACAGTACACAGTTTACCTCCCGATTTACGAAAGGCTCTTTCTACTGATTCAAAGGTATTACACTTATGGGAGGATATTACACCACTAGCACGTAATGAGTGGATATGTTGGGTCATCTCTGGTAAAAAAGCAGAGACAAGAGGTATTCGTATTGGTAAAGCACTCTCAAAGCTGAGAGGTGGAATGCGTAGGCCTTGTTGCTGGGCTGGTTGTCCTCACCGTTAAACATAATAAGATTCTCATTTGTTATTCATTGAAATGTTTGTATAATCAATTTTATGAATAAAATAATTCCACATCTTTGGTTTGATAAAGAGGCGAAAGCTGCAGTCGAGTTTTATGTTTCTGCTTTTCCAGACTCAAAAATAACCCACTCTTCAGTTATAAAAAATACTCCGTCAGGCGATTGCGATATTCTTTCATTCGAAATCGGAGGACATTCTTTTATGGCTATCAGTGCAGGGCCATATTTTAAAATCAATCCTTCAGTTTCTTTTATGGTCAACTTTGATCCATCTAAAGATTCGAATGCAAAAGAAAATTTAAACAAACTTTGGGAAAAATTAATTGATGGAGGTGAAGCTCTAATGCCTTTGCAGGAATATCCTTTCAGCAAGCTATATGGTTGGGTAAAAGATAGATATGGACTTTCATGGCAACTAATCCTGACAAATCCAGAAGGAGAAGACAGACCATTTATTGTTCCTTCACTTTTGTTTGTAGGGAAGGCTTATGGAAAAGCTGAAGAGGCAGTGGATTTTTACTTATCAATATTTAAGGACTCTGCGTTAGGACAGAGGGTTAAATACGGAAAGGGAATGGAACCAAACCAAGAAGGAACTGTGATGTTTTCAGATTTTAAACTTTTAGAAAGTTGGTTTTCTGCTATGGATGGTGGGGGAAAGCATGAGTTTGAATTTAACGAAGCCATATCTTTTATTGTTAATTGTAAGGATCAGGAGGAAATCGATTATTACTGGAGTAAACTCTCTTTTTTTCCTGAGTCAGAACAGTGTGGATGGCTCAAGGATAAATACGGTCTCTCTTGGCAGGTGGTTCCAAGTAGAATGAATGAGATGATGTCTACAGGTACATCTGAGCAAAAGTCACGAGTAACTGCCGCTTTTCTTAAAATGAAAAAATTTGATATTGCTGTATTGGAGGATGCATTTAAGGCTTAAGTATTGTGTAAGGAATAAGATTAAAGGCATTCTGTTATAATAGATATTGAAGATTATTATTTAATATATATAAAATGTTTTCAATTAATTTGATGCTTGTTGTTATCGCTGCAATTGTAGCTTTCGTATTGGGTTTTTTGTTTCATGGTCCTGTCTCTGGAAAACTTTGGATGAAGTTAGCTAATATTCATCCAACAGGAAATGAAAAACTTAAAGATATGGTGCCACAGCTTTTATGGAACTTTCTTTCCAATTTAATAACCGCTTATGCTTTATCTGTTGTATATTTATTAGCTTCTACTTCTACATTACTAAATGGCGGAGGACTACAGACTGGAATCATCTGCGCATTACTTGTTTGGTTTGGCTTTTTGGTAACTTCCTCCTCTATTGAGGTGATCTGGATGGGAAGATCAGCAAAACTTTGGCTATTTGAGTCGGCTTGTTCTCTAGTTGTAATGGTAGCAATGGGTGTAATTATCTCTATATAAGCTTTTAGTATAATTAGATTTCATGATCTACGTTGCTTTACTGCGGGGAATCAATGTGGGTGGAAATGCCAAGGTGGAAATGTCGAAGCTGAAAGCTACCTTTGAGTCAATAGGTTGCTTGAAAGTGATGACCTATATAAATAGCGGAAATGTGGTATTTGAAGATAAACGTTCCAATGCGGTTTTAATAAAAGAAATTGAAGCAGCTATTACTAAAAGCTTTGACTTGAAAATCCGTATAGTATTACGGAATATAGAAAACATAATAAAACTTAGCAAAGAAATTCCTTTGAACTTGACTAATGATTCCGAACAAAAAACTGATGTTCTTTTCTTATGGAAAGAGATTGACCATCCAAGTGTCATAAAAAAAGTTGTCATAAATCCTAACCTTGAAAATGTAAATTATATAGAGGGTGCTCTTGTTTGGAATATTAAGCGAAAAGATATCGCAAAAGGAAGTGGAGTAAAGCTACTCAAAACAGATCTTTACCAGCATATTACAGTCCGAAATATAAATACAGTTAGAAAATTGAAGGAATTAATGGAAAAGGTAAGAGAAGAGTCAAAAAAGACGTAAACTCTTTTTTTTGGTAGTATAAATCTAATATGAATTCTGAAGAAATAAAATCCCAACTAACTCCATTATTAACTGGAGACATAGATATAGAAAAAAGAACACTAGAAATTTACTCTCATGATGCTAGCTTGTTCGAGGTTATGCCACAGATGGTAATATTTCCAAAAAACACTAAGGATGTTCAAGCTGTTGTGAAGTGGGTAGGGGAAAATAAAGAAAAAAATCCATCTCTATCTATTACAGCAAGATCAGCTGGTACTGACATGTCTGGTGGTGCAGTAAATAACTCTATTATTCTTGATTTCACAAGATATATGAATGCTATAGGCGAAGTTTCAAATAACGTCTGCATAGTTGAGCCAGGATGTTTTTATCGAGATTTTGAAAAAGAAACTTTGAAGAAAAATCTCTTTATGCCTGCTTATACTGCTTCCCGGGAGATCTGTGCAGTTGGTGGAATGGTTGCAAATAATGCTGGAGGAGAGAATACCGTGAAGTACGGCAAGGTTGAAAACTTTATTGACCATTTGAGAGTTATATTTACGGATGGAAACGAATACATAATCAAACCTATTGGAAAACAAGAACTTAATTCAAAAGCTAGCCAAGATAATTTCGAGGGTAAGCTTTATAAAAATATTTCACAGCTAATCTTTGATAATAAGGAAAAAATATTTGCTGCAAAGCCACATGTTTCAAAGAACTCAGCAGGGTATTATCTTTGGAATGTCTGGGATGAACAGGCTCAGGTCTTTGACCTATGTCGCCTTATTGTTGGCTCCCAAGGTACTTTAGGTATAATCACACAAATTGGTTTCAAGCTCGTGCCTAAACCAAAGTATGGAAGTCTGCTCGCGATATTTATGCCATCCCTAGATCATTTACCAGAAATTGTCACCGAGGTCATGACCTTCAAACCTGACAGTTTTGAAACCTATGATGATTACAGTTTGAAATTAGCAGTAAAATTCTTTTTTGATTTCTTTGCTCAGATGGGATTTGTTAATGCGGTCAAACTTGGACTTCAATTTATTCCTGAGAGCTGGCTTATCCTGACTGGGGGAATTCCAAAACTGACCTTGCTAGTACAGTTTACTGGTGATAACAAGGAGGATGTTCAAACACGACTGAAAGAACTACAAATGAAAGTCGCTCATTTCGGATTGAAATCTCGAGTGACAAAAAGTCCAATCGAGGCTGAGAAATATTGGGAGATTAGACGGCAGAGTTTTAATATGTTGCGAAAGCATGTTCATGGTAAAAGAACCGCTCCATTTATCGATGACATTATTGTTAAGCCAGAATACTTACCAGAATTTCTGCCAAAGGTGGAAGCAATTCTAGATGAAGCTAAGCTTGTATATACTGTTGCTGGTCATGCAGGGGATGGTAATTTTCATATAATTCCTTTGATGGATCTCCACTCTCCTTATTCAGTGGACACCATAATGGAAATTTCTGAAAAGATATATAGCTTAGTTGGGGAATACAAAGGCTCGATAACAGCCGAGCATAACGATGGGATTATACGCACACCTTATCTAGAAAAAATGTACGGAGCAGAAATAGTTTCATTTTTCAAACAAACAAAAGAAATATTTGATCCGCATTACATTCTCAATCCAGGTAAAAAAGTAGGTGGAACTTTTGCTGATATAAAAAGTAAACTGATTCGAAAGAACAACTAACAAGATTGTAGGTGTTAGGAGGTATATACTATAGAGGTACTATTAATTTTATCTCTATGAATATAGAACATATTGCATTTCTTAAGTTGCGTTTTGTTATGGCCTTCATATTTCTCTGGGCCTTTTTAGATAAAACATTTGGCTTAGGTTTTGCTACTACAAAAGAAATGTCATGGATAAACGGAGGATCACCAACTTTTGGATTTTTAACTCACGCAACCAAAGGACCTTTCATACTCTTTTACAAGAGTATGGCTGGGGTTGCTTTAGTTGATTGGTTATTCATGTTAGGTTTGCTATTTATCGGGCTAACACTATTGTTGAATCGATATGTGCTGTATGGATCAATTGCAGGCATAATAATGATGCTTCTTATGTGGCTAGCAGTATTTCCACCTGCAAATAATCCTATAATAGATGAGCATGTTGTTTATATTCTAGTTCTCACTATTTTAGCTATAAAAAGTAAAAAAGGAGAATTGGATTTTAAAAAAGCATAGAGTTTTGAGGTATCGAGAAAGTCAGGCTCAACGCAGCATATGTTAGGTATGCTTCTTCATGGAAAAAAATAGAGCTAGATGTTAGAATAGAAACCGTATTTTTTTATTATCATTTAATTACAGTAAAATAATAAACATGAATAAAAAAGTCCTTTTTTCTGTAATCTTTACTGTGTTCATTGATCTTCTTGGTTTCGGTATTCTTATACCTGTTATTCCGCAGTTATTAGCTAACCCAGCTTCTCCTTTTTTTCTATTACCTATTGGATACAGTATAAAATCCGGATATATAATTCTTGGTTTTCTGACTGCTATATTTCCATTCATGCAATTTTTTGCAACGCCGTTGCTAGGGGAACTATCCGATCGTTTTGGCAGAAAACCAATTCTAGCGATCTCACTTGCCGGAACTTGCGTCTCTTACATAGTGTTCGCTTACGGAGTTCTTACCCGTAACCTCATTTTGCTTTTTGTTGCTCGGGGCTTTGATGGAGTTACCGGTGGTAACATCGCCGTTGCTCAAGCTGCAATAGCTGATATATCAACACCGGAAAATAGAGCAAAGAATTTCGGATTAATAGGAGCAGCTTTTGGAGTTGGATTTATTCTAGGTCCATATTTAGGTGGAAAACTTTCAGATCCTAACTTCGTTTCATGGTTTAACGCTTCCACACCTTTTTGGTTTGCTGCCGGATTAAGTTTCCTAAATATGCTGTCTGTTATATTCTTATTACCTGAAACTTTGAAAGAAAAATCAAACGAGCTCACTTTGCATTGGTCAAAATCCATAAGAAATATCATCAAAGCTTTCAATATAGAGAATATGAAAACATTGTTTTTTACAGTGTTTCTCTTCCAAGGAGGTTTTACATTTTTCACGACTTTCTTTGGAGTTTTTCTCATTACGAAATTTGGATGGAATCAGGGATCTATAGGAAATTACTTTGCGTATGTTGGAGTATGGATAGCATTTTCTCAAGCTGTCGTGACCAGGTATGTCTCGAAGCGATGGAATGAAAATAAGATTTTATCGTTTTCACTTTTTGGGACAGGAGTGTTTATTCTCGCTCAGTTTCTGCCAAGTTCAGTTTTAGGACTTCTCTTGGTTGTTCCATTTTTTGCGATTTTCAATGGTTTGTCACAAGCTAACTTAACAAGTTTGGTTAGCAGGTCAGCTGGTCCTGAAATACAAGGTGAAATTTTGGGTGTGAATGCATCAGTCCAGGCTCTCGCACAAACTATTCCCCCTATACTTTCTGGCTTTATAGCTGCAAATATTGGAGCTAGAGTGCCGATTTTTGTTTCTGGAATTACAGTTATTCTTGCTGGTCTGGTTTACATATCATTTGTTAGAACTCCTTTACTTAAAAGAACTTAAGTTAGTGGAAATTAGAAGTAGTTTGTTTTGGGGGAAAATTGATTGACATAAGAACATATATCTGGGTATCATATAGTTTGTTCAACTAGGAGGTGTAGATGTGTAATCCGGCATTACCGAAAGTGACTCACTGCAACATCAGTCAGACTTACCGGAAGGGTAAGACCTGTGATTATTGCGGGGTAGCCCTTGCAGCACCCTTGCAAGACTCTCAAAAGGAGATGACTGCAAAACAGGTTCCTGCTGAGGCTGGAAAGCCAACAATCGGAGCTCGGGCTTAACGATCCGCAACACCTCATCCCACCCAGCTGTGAATAACCAGCACAGCTACACTTTGTTCTTTCGTAGGTTTTTAATATTTGTTCGTCAGGGAGCTCGTCGTTGTCGTCGAGCTTTTCCTTTAGGTGAAAAGAGTTAAGTAATAGAAATAAGAATAATACGTCTTAATATATACAAATAATTTATATAAATATGAAAAATTCATTTTGGATTGCAGTGGCTATTTTGGTAGTAATACTAGGGCTTGGAATTTTTTACTTCTCGAGCTGTAGTGGTCTCTCATGCAGTGCGGATTCTCAAAAGATCAGCCAGGCAGTGAGTTTTGAAAAATGTGTTGAACTTGGTTTCCCAATAATGGAAACAAGTCCAAGGCAATGTGTGGCAGGTGAAAAGGTTTTTATAGAGCAGATTGCAGTAATACCAACTACAACAACTACCACTACCACAACTACATCTACAACTACTAGCAACACCAGTAATAGCAATATTCGAGTCACTACCCCTACTTCTAGCTCGACTGTTAAAAGTCCTTTGGTAGTAAAAGGTGAGGCTCGAGGGACATGGTATTTTGAAGCTTCTTTTCCTGTAAAGCTTCTAGATGCAAATGGAAAGGTCCTAGCTCAGGCCCCAGCTCAGGCAAAAAGTGATTGGATGACAAATGATTTTGTTCCATTCGAAGCGACTCTTACCTTTACTGCACCAACTACAGGAATAGGAACATTAGTCCTTTCAAAGGACAATCCATCAGGACTTCCACAAAATGCAGGAGAGATAAGGATTCCTGTGAAATTTACAGGAGCTACTACAACTGCAATAGCATGCATTAGAAGCGGATGTAGCGGCGAAATCTGTAGCGATCAGAATCAAGTTTCCAATTGTATATATAAACCTGAATTCGCATGTTATGCGAAAGCTAAATGCGAACGCCAGATGAGTGGTCAATGCGGATGGACGCAGACCTCAGCTCTCTCAATGTGTCTTTCTGGAAAATAATAATTTATTTTTGCTATTCCGTTTCAATGCTTGGTATACTATAGGTATGTCGAAAGGAGAAACATACAAAAAAGAAAAGAAGAAGCCAAAGAAGAATAAGTAATAGTCTGATATGGTCTTATTCATCCCTTCATTTATAGCCGGTATTTATCGTGCTTCACTTTCATCCTCAGATAGAATATAATTATTTGATGAATAAGCCAGCTTCCCTTGAAGAAATCCGACGATCACATAGGCCTCTAAGGAACGTAAATATAGAACACAAGGAAAACTTATCAAAGCTCGAGAAATTTGCTGTTTGGGTGACAGACAATATAGGCACGATGGGATTCTTCTTCTTTATTCTTGCATTCAACATCCTGTGGATACTGTGGAATGTCTTTGCGCCAAGAGAATTTGTTTTTGACTCAAGTTGGAGTTTCCTCGTTCTGCTATTTATAAACAACATCCTTCAAATCCTGTTCATGCCTCTTATTATGGTTGGGCAGAATTTGCAAGGACGACATTCAGAAGCTAGAGCGGAAGCTGATTTTGAGGTAAATACTAAAGCAGAAAAGGAGATTGAAACAATACTCCTACACCTTGAAAACCAAAATGATCTAATCTTGGAGATAATAGATAAGCTAAAAACAAACTAGTCTTTTTTTAGTTCGGATTCTAAGTTCTCGATTTTTTCCTCGACCCGTTCAAGAGTTTTTTGCATTTTCTTTATTTGCTCTTCTTCGGTTTCTATCTCTTCTATAGTCTTGTCCGAGAGCTTTTTTTCTCCTGATAGTCCCGAAATTATTAGCCGGTTTCCAACAAAGGCTGAAACGAAGATCCCCGTAACAAGAAGGATTACTCCCCCAATAATAAGTGAAATAAAAGAATTCAGATAAGCATCATCAGCTAAGTGCCAAACCCCTCGCCAAAACAAGATAACTCCAACACCTCCAATAAAAGCATAAACAAAAGGGAATCTAGAGAGTTTTGCTCTGGTCTTATCCTCTAATTTATCGAAATAGTTAAAAATTTTCTTAGTCATAATTAGCTTTGAATAATCATACACTAATAGTATTATTATTTCTATGAATGATAAAAAAGTAATAATTTGTGATTTGGACGGCACTTTAGCACCTAGCAAATCTGCTGTTTCTTCAGAAATGGCTGAAACTATTTCAAAGATACTTGTTTCTCATAAACTAGCGATTATATCTGGCGGAGGATATTCTCAATTTCAGAAACAATTTCTTTCAGAGCTTACCCCAAGCGAGAATTTTAAAAACCTATATTTGTTTCCGACAATGGGAAGTACATGTTATATATGGGATGTTGAAAGTAAAAAATGGAAGCAATCTTATGATGAGTCTATGACTCCCGAACAACGTGATGAAATTGTCTTAGCTTGTGAAAAATTGATTAAAGATGAAAGTTTGGATGTTCTTGCTTCCTATGGAGAAAGAGTTGAGGATAGGGGAAGTCAGGTTACTTTCTCAGCATTAGGTCAGGAAGCTCCTCTGGATTTGAAGGAAAAATGGGATCCTACACAAGAAAAAAGACGTCGTTTTGTTGAGATTTTGAAGACTTACATACCTAAATATGAGATCAGGATTGGAGGTATGACCTCAATAGATATCACTAAAAGTGGTCTAGATAAGGCTTATGCTATAGGAAAAATAAAAGAATTGCTTAAGATTGAAGAGAGAGAAATGGTGTTTATAGGTGATGCACTTTATGAAGGTGGAAATGATGCTCCGATAAAGAAAACAGGCGTGGATTATATTCAGCAAAGCGGACCAGAAGAAACTTTAGAGTATTTGATGCAACTCGTTTAAAAATATTATAAAAAAAGGGTATAAGTCTTTATACTTGTATATGTGTATATGGTAAAATTTATTCATGAAGCCAACTATCGAACATAGGCCATGGGGGTCTTTTACGACTTTTACAAAAAATGAAACTTCGACAGTTAAGATTTTGAATATAAAAAAAGGTGAAGAATTAAGCCTTCAATATCATAATAATAGGGAAGAATTTTGGAAAGTATTAGACGGTACGCCTATGGTCACAATAGGTGATGAAGTTAAAAGTCTTAAGGAAGGAGAAGAGGTTACCGTTAAATCAAATACTAAACACCGGATTTCTGCTCCAAATGATGATGTAAGGATGTTGGAAATATCAACGGGAAATTTTGATGAAGAAGATATAGTGAGGGTAGAAGATAAATACAATCGTATATAATGAAATATCAAAAAGCTCTTACAAAAAAAATCGCCAGTGTTCCATTGGGGGTTATTGTTTTGGATTCGATTGTATGTCTTTTGGTGAGAGTAGATAAAAAGATAAGTAGTTCACTTTATTTTTTAGCAAGTGGAAATGGAATTGATTTCACCAATGACCCTACTAGGGTCAGTCTCGTTCATTCGTCAGGTAAAAAAGAAAAAATAAGTTTATGCGAGAATTTTTCTTTCTCACAAACTTCATCTGGGTTCCTCATGACATACACAAGAAGAGGACTGACAAAATCAAAGAATGTTCTGGTTATCGCCAAATCAAAAGATCTTTTTGAATGGATAATTAAGTCGGAAATAGAAGCTAAGGATTCTACACACTCAACATTATTTTACAATAAAGAAAGAAATGAATTTGAACTTTATCGGGACGGACTTTTTGTTCGTAGTCAAACCTCAAAAACAGCCTCAGTTTGGAAAGAACAATTTACTTTGTTGTTTACCTCAAGAAATGGTCAGTTTGACTCTGAAAAACTTCTTATTATTGGATCTCTCTTAACTCGTGATGGCTTAGTTTTGTTTTATGATGCAACTATTATGCACAAAGGAGCTGCATTACTTCAAGTAGGGTCTGTAGTGGTAAAAGATAATAAAGTAACGTGGCGATCAAATTCACCTATATGGCAAGGCTTAGCTGAAACAAGTACAGGAAATCTTCCAATCAAGCCACTTGGAATTATTAATTTCAAAGGAAACTTTTTGGTCTATTGGATTACAGCTAAAAATGAGATTATCGTCGCGACTATTCCTAAATTATTTAAAGAAGTTGAGGAAAGCCGATATCATCCAAAAATTCTAAAGAGGTTTATTGGAAATCCTATCATTGAACCCACTCATAGAAGCTGGGAAGATGAAGGAACTTTTAATCCTGCTGTAGTTGAGGATGATGAAGGAACAATACATCTTTTATATAGAGCAATTGGTCGTGATGGAATATCAAGAGTCGGATATGCCAAGAGTAAGAATGGAACTTATTTTACAAAACGATCTGCTCACCCAGTTTTCGAGCCAAGTATGGGATTTGGATTACCAGATTCTGAAAAAGCAGAGGGTCCTATTGGCTATCACCCTGCTATGTATACTTCTGGCGGGGGTTGGGGTGGAGCTGAAGATCCAAGAGCTGTGCTAATAGAAGATAAGGTTTATATGACATATGTTGCATTTGAGGGTTGGAATTCTGTAAGGATTGCTTTGACCTCCATCAGTGTTGATGATTTCAAAAAAGGAAACTGGAATTGGAAAAAACCTATCCATCTTTCTTCACCGGGAAAAATAAATAAGAATTGGCTTTTATTTCCGGAAAAGATAAAAGGAAAATTTGCTATTCTTCATAGCATCGCTCCAAAGGTTCAAATAGAATATGTTAAAAATATAGATAAGATGGAGAATTTTATCGAAAGTTCCAGGAAGGAAGGTCCACAACCTGGCCGAAATAATAAATGGGATGGATTGTTGCGCGGAGGTGGGCCTCCACCTATAAAAACTGAATTAGGGTGGCTATTGCTATACCATGCTCTAGATAATAAGGATTCTGGAAAATATAAACTAGGAGCTATGATTTTAGATGTAAAAGATCCCACACAGATTTTACATCGTTCAGCTCATCCTATTCTTTCACCAGATATGCATTATGAAAATAATGGGAAGCCAGGAGTTGTCTATGCTTCCGGAGCAATAATTAGAGGTGATGACCTGTATGTTTATTATGGTGGGGCAGATAAGGTAGTTTGTGTTGCGACTACTCCGCTCAAAAAGTTTTTAAAATATATGATAGATAAGGACTCTGAAGTTTATTCTTTAAAAACAGCATAATGTTTGTAGTTAGACGTTCAAAAAATAATCCTATAATTTCTCCCACGAAAGAAAGTTCGTTTGACAGTTTTTCAGCATTCAATGGAAATCCAATCGAAGTAGGAAACAGTATTCAGTTACTTTATAGGGCCCAATCATTACCTCAAAGTTTTGAAAATCATCAATTTTCACTTTCAGTTATTGGAAAAGCTGGGAGTTCAGATGGTGTTCATTTTAAAGATAAAAAAGAATTTATTATTCCCGAAGAAGTCTGGGAAAGATTTGGTTTAGAGGATCCAAGAGTAACAAAAATTGATGGAAAGTATTATATTTTTTATACTGCCTTATCCGTTTTTCCTTTCAGTGGCGACGGTATTAAGGTTGGAGTAGCTATTAGCAAGGATATGAAGGTTATAGAGGAAAAACATTTAGTTACTCCTTTCAATGCCAAAGCCATGACTTTATTTCCAGAAAAAATAAATGGAAAATATTTGGCTTTACTTTCCGTCAACACTGATAAACCTCCTGCACAGATAGCTATAGCTGAATTTGATAAAATAGAAGAAATATGGGATCCAAAATATTGGAATAAGTGGTATAAAGAATTAGAAAAACATATATTAAAGATTCCTAAGTTATCATCAGACCAAGTGGAAGTCGGAGCCACACCGATAAAAACTAAAGAGGGATGGTTAATGATTTATTCACATATAAAAAATTATTTTTCAAATGACAAAATCTTTGGCATTGAAGCGCTACTTCTAGATTCAAAAAATCCTCTGAATATTTTGGGAAAAACCCAAGGACCGATTCTTCTACCAGAAGAATCTTATGAAAAATATGGACAGGCCCCAAATATCGTTTTTCCAAGTGGAGCATTGGTAAAAAAAGATAAACTCATGATCTATTATGGTGCCACGGACACCACATGTGCTGTAGCTGAAGTATCTTTAGGTCCTTTACTGAAGACACTTAAGTCTCCAAATGAGGCTGGATTCAAAAGACTAACTGCTGGACCAATGTTTGTACCTAGAAAAAAAATTGACTGGGAATCTCTAGCAGTATTTAATCCTGCAGCTATTTATCTAGGAGGTAAAACCCATATTTTGTATAGAGCAATGTCACAGGATAATACATCGGTAGTGGGGTATGTTGAGAGTGTTGATGGTTTGGTAGTGGATTATCAGTCCAATGAGCCTATTTATTCTCCACGAGAAACTTTTGAAGAAAAAAAAGTACCGGGAGGAAATTCAGGATGTGAAGATCCTCGTCTTACTAAGATAGGAGATGTAATTTATATGTGTTACACGGCATATAATGGCATCACTCCTCCTGCTGTCGCTCTAACTTCAATTACGGAGAAGGATTTTCTTGCAAAAAGATGGAATTGGAAAAAACCAGTTCTAATTACTAAAGAAGGTGTGGATGACAAAGATGGATGTTTGCATCCTGAAAAAGTAAAAGGAAAATATTTTCTATACCATCGGGTAGAAAATATAATCTGTGGAGACTATGGATCGACAGTAGAGTTTAAGGAAAAAAATAATTTTCGAAATATTCCAATCCTAAGACCAAGGGCTGGAATGTGGGATTCTAAAAAAGTTGGAATGTCGGTCCCGCCTATACGCACTGAAAAAGGATGGATTCTTCTTTATCATGGTGTATCAGATGATTCTGTATATCGTGTGGGGGCAATTCTTCTTGATTTGAAGGATCCAACAGTTGTTCTATCGCGAACAACTGGTTTTTTATTCGAGCCAGTTTTACCTTATGAAAAAAAAGGCCAAGTAAATAATGTAGTATTTCCTTGTGGAGCAACGGTAAGAAATGGCGTCGTCTATATGTACTATGGAGGGGGAGATAGTGTTGTAGATGTCGCCTCTATGCCACTTAAAGAGCTTTTAAGCGTCCTTTTGGACTGATATGGTATAATCTTTTTATGGATACAAATTTTTTCAAAGCAGATATTTTTTTTGTAGTAACCACAGTAGCAGTAGTTGTTATATCTATCGGGATTATTATTGCTCTAGTTTATACCATTAGAATTCTTAGAGATATTAAAAATTTATCAGAAAAAGCAAAGAGTGAAGGGGAAAGGATTTTACAAGAAGTTAAATATTTCAGAGAAAATATTTCAGAGAAAAGCTCTTTTATGAGCAGTATGTTATCCAACCTACTCAGTTTTGGTTTAAAAAGAGTGACGAAAAGTCGTCCACTAGGCAAAAAAAAAGATATTGATGTATAATATCTTATTATTAAATTATAATTAAATTCAATCATCAAAATGGCAAAAAACAACACGAACAGTGCGGGAGGAAATGTAGCAGTGGGTGTAGGACTAGGAATGCTGGCAGCTCTGTCAGCGGGGGCTTATTATCTATATGGAACAAAGGAAGGAGCAACAAGAAGAGTAAAGATCCGAGGTTGGATGCTAAAAGCCAAAGGAGAAGTTTTGGAAAAGTTGGAGACTTTGAAAGATGTAAATGAGGGAACATATAATGAATTGATTGATCGGGTAATGAAGAAATATCAAGGTTTGAAGAATCTCGATCAGGAAGAGGTAGCTATTTTGATTTCCGATTTGAAGAAACATTGGAAGAATATCAAGGGTCGTTTGAGTCAAGATTCAAAGCCAGCTAAGCCTAGAGCTCGAAAAGCAGCACCAAGAAAACAAGTTAAAAAAGAGGAAAGTAAATAAAATAAAATAAAATAAAACTACTCGAGAGAGTAGTTTTATTTTGTGTCTGTAATAGCTAATGAATAATGACAACCTAAGATCATTAAAGTTCCGATAACTATGAATATATATTGAAAAGGAATGAACTGGAGACTTAGTGTTGCAAGTAATGGTCCGACTATATATGACAATGGTCTTGCTAAACGAAAAAAACTGATAACATCTGTTTTTTCTTGATTAACCTGTTTGAAAAAATAGCTTTCTGTACTGATTTCAACAAAACTAGCTCCTATACGGGTTATAAATAGAAGCACAGCCCATATCCAGAAGATTTTAGCAGTGACAAAGCTTATGAATAGAGTTGGAAGTCCCATTACAATAAATCCTATAGTAAGAAACTCTTTTTCTCCATATTTATTATCAGCTAGATTTCCTACAGGAAGTTCAAATAAAACAAAAGGAAGGAGCATTATAGTAAACATAACGCCGACTTCTGCCCAAGAAAATCCAATTATTTTTATGAGATATAAAGGGACATATATGACCATATAAGCATAGAATAACTGCAACAAAAACTGCGAAATGAAAATATTGTAGAGGTTTTTGTTTTTAAGGTATTCTACCAATGTTTCTTTTATTCTGATTGGGGTAGAGCTTGTAGCCCTGCTGAAATTTAATCTCTTTATTAGATTAAAAAGAGGAACCATTAATCCTGCTGACACAATATAGACATAATTATATGTATTTTGAAATACCAGTAATGCAATCACAGAAGGTGCAAGTACAATAGTTATATTTGTTAAGGTGAGATAAGTGGCTCTTATGCTTCCTGTAACTGATTCAGTTGATACACTTTCTACAAATACATCCATATTAAACAGAATAAGTGATATACAAACCAGATGAATTATGAAGTAAAGACCTACAAGGAAAGGGATTGTGGTTACAGCTAGACCTACCGTTGTAAGAAATTCAAGTATAAGTACGAATAAAGAAAATTTATAACTTCCTAATTTATCCAATATCCTAGATGCATTCAACAAGAGAGAAATATCCAATATTGATCCTATTATATACAAAGCAGAGACTTGGGTGTTGGTAAAGATGGTGTTTAAGAAAGACGAATTTATATATATGACAAGTGCATAGTGGAAGGAAATAAATACATTTGAAAGAAACAAGGTATTTAGTAATTTGTTTTGTTTGAAAGGAAGGAGTAATTTATCCATATTTATATTGTAGCGCAGAAAAAACTTCTCGTCATGATGAGCATAAAGAATACTTTTGTTATTTAGAGTACGCACTTTTCTTGCTAGAAAAGATGCTCGAATCCTCGCGCCGTCGCGCTCTGAGCCTCTAAATAATAAAAATATTCTTTAAACTCCAAGTATCACTGGAATCACAATAGGCTTCTTTGCGGTTTTTTGGAACAAGAATCGTCCGACATTGTCTGCTAGATTGGATTTAACGAAATCAAAGTTGATTGGGTTCATTCCTCGAGTAGTATCTTCTACAGTCTTTTTGATTATCATTCGAGCATTTGATAGAAGCTCCTGTGATTCACGTAGATAAACAAATCCTCTAGCAATGATATCAGGGGACTTCTTAAGTTTTCCGGTTTTGGCGTTGATACTGACGATCACTACGAAAATACCGTCTTGAGCTAACATTTTTCTATCTCGTATAACCATTTCTTGAACATTTCCAATAGAAAACCCGTCAACTATCATAATGCTATCTGGAGCTTGTTCTTTTAGTCTTACGAAGGTCTGTCCTTCATTTTGGATTTCTAATATAGAGCCGTTATCAGGAACAATAATATTTTCTTTCGGCATTCCTACTGCAGTTTCAGCTAGATCTTCGTGAACTCTAAGCATGTAGTGATTTCCGTGCATAGGCATAAAGAATTTTGGAGCTATCATTTTGTGCAACCATTCAAGTTCTCCACGGTTACCGTGACCTGTTGAGTGGATGTAAACATCAGATGTTCTGTAGTGGATTATTTTTGCACCTTGTCTAGCTAAGTTATCTTTTAGTTTCTGAACAGCTTTTTCGTTTCCAGGAATAATAGATGAAGAGAGGAGCACTGTATCTCTTGGAGTTATCTTGAAATATTTGTGGGTCTTATTGGACATTCGCATCAATGCAGCGAATTCATCTCCTTGAGCTCCAGTAGCCAAAACAATGATTCTGTCTGGAGGGTAATTTTCCATATCAGCAGTAGTAATAATAGTTTCCGGCTTTATTTTCAGCATTCCCATATTGAGAACAATCTCGATATTTGTTTTCATGCTTCGTCCTTCAACTACTACTTTTTTTCCATACTTTTCAGCAATCATAACTATTTTCATTACACGTTCAAGCTGGGATGCGAAAGTTCCTATGACCAAACGGCCTTTAGTGTTTTTGATGATGTTATCCAAGTTTTCGTGCACCAATCTTTCAGGTGTTGAAAACCCTGGGTTATCAACATTAGTTGAGTCCATCATAAGGAGAAGAACTTTTTCGTTTTTGAATCTTCCGAATTCTTTAAACTCAGCGTCTGTTGGCACTCCGTCGTTATGGTCTAGTTTGATATCACCAGGAGTAACAATGGCTCCGTAGGGAGTGTCAATTATAATACCCATTGAATCTGGAATAGTATGAGTTACAGCAAAAAATCTAACTTTCAGTTTACCGAAACTTATAATGTCTTCCTTCTCAACTATCTTCATATCTAAAGCAGGTAAATGAGGAAATTCTTCCTGACGCTTCTTTATCATTATTGAAGTAAGAGCCCGAGTATAAAGAGGGGGATTGCCGATACGATCCATGATGTATGGTATTCCTCCGATATGGTCTAAGTGACCGTGAGTAATGATTACTCCTCGAATCTTATCTTTTCTATCCTCTAAGTATTTTGTGTTAGGTAAAATATAGTCTACTCCTGGAGTGTCATCGTCCTTAAATTGAAATCCCATATCGATAACAATAATGTCATCCTTGTATTCAACAATAGTCATATTCTTTCCAACTTCTTCTACTCCTCCAAGGGGAATTATACGGATGCTATCTCCTGCTGGTGGAATGATATCGTCAGTTTTTTTTGTCATTCTCATTGGTGGCATGCTTCTCTGAGAGAAAGATCTTTTTGAAAAACCTCCTCTACCTCCACGTCCTTGTGCCGGAGCTGTGTGTAGAGATGGTTTTGTTTCTGTAGGTACGCTAGTAGAAAGGGCGTTTTCAAGCGCACTATCGAACTTATCTCCACTGTTATTGTCTTTTGTATTATCCATTTTTTTTATTATTTTTTATTATTTAATTTTTATTTTTTGTGAATATTTTCCATACATTGTTGGTTTCTATATACCACTTGGATATATTGCTAAATCTTTCCGATGGTGCGGTGATAGCTCCCAAAGTAACATTTTGCACTTTATCTGGAACAATATATATAAAATATGGAGAATAGGTAAAGACAGCCGGAACATCATTGCTTATTTCCTTTTGGAAACTAACAAAATAGTTTTTTTGTTCAACAGGATCGATAGTCTTCCGGAGATTCTCCAAGATCTTATCAGTTTTTACATTAGCATATTGTGCTATGTTCAGACCAGGAGCTGTCCTCTGTGAAGAGTGCCAAAAAGGATAAAGATCTTGATCGCGTCCAATAACTTCTCCAAAGAGAAGTGCATCATATTTTCTAGGTTTGATTATATTTTGATTCAAATCACTTATTTCAAATATTTTAACATCAACTTTTGCTCCAATAGCTGACCATTGTTTTTGTAATAGAAAAGCTGTGTCTTTCAATTCTTTTGCGTCACCAGTTGATATTGCAAAAGAAAGAGTCTGAGTTTCTTTTTTGTCTGTTTTCTCAAAAACACCCTGACTGTTCAATACCCAGCCATTATCAGTTAAAAGTTTTTTTGCCTTCTCTATTCTGGTAGCGATATCAGAAGTACTAGTCGCCGACTTTATTGTATATATTACAGGTACCGGACTGTTTATTGGTTGACCATAACCACCCAGGATTGAATTTACAATATCTTGGTTATCTGTAGCCAAACTCAATGCTGTCCTTACTTCTTTGTGGACCAATACTGGTGCCACGTTTTGATTGAAAAATACACCGAATATTCTAGGAAGGGGAGAAAGGATTATTTTGTCAGTTTTTAATTTTAATTGTGATAACTGCTTTGGTGAAATTCCATGAACACTGTCCACACTTCCGTTTTTATATGCTTCAGATTCATCTTTCTCGTTACTGTATGATTTTATAACTAAAGTAGTGATGTATGGGCGACCTAGTGTATATTTGTTAAAAGAAGTTAGATGATATTCCGATGGCAGACCGCTTGATGAGTATGTGATTGAATCTACTTTGTATGGTCCTGCTCCTACTGGGTTTATATTGAATTGACTAAAGGGAAATTCCTCGACATTTGCGGTGTTCCATATATGTTTAGGAAGGATTCCAAGAGTGGCGTTTTGTATAAATGGTGAATATGCTTGTTTGAGAGAAAAAGTAACTGTTCTGTCATCTATTTTTTCCACCTTAACACCACGCCAGTTTACTTCTCGTGGACTCTTTAGACTAGTATCCTCAGCTTTTTCTATGGTAAAAATCACATCATCTGCTGTAACTTTTTTTCCATCATGGAAAACTGCATTGTTTTTTATTACAAAAGTATAAGTCAGCCCATCGTCCGAAATATTAAAGCTTTCTGCAAGGTCTGGCAATAGTTCACCATTTTCACCTACCTTCAAAAGACCAGAGTATAGAAGGCTAGTTAGATCTCTATCAATATCACTAGAAGCTAAAATAGGGTTAACAAATCTTGGCGAACCTACTACTCCTTCAGTGATTTTTCCCCCATAATCTGGAACCTGAACTAAAAAAAGTTTATTTACTTGGTATAGCAAAGACAACCCGCTAACAATGAAGATTGCTGAGAATACTGCAAAGATAGCTTTTTCAGTCAGAGAAAAAGACCGGATGATTGCCATTATTTTTTCTGCGAAAGGCATATGCCATTCCTTTTTTGTAAGTGATTTAAGTGAATCTTTGTTCATCGGGAAATATATATACGAATATGCGAATGGAACGAATGATACGAATGTAGCGAATAATACAATCCAATAACTTTCTATTCGTAGCTATTCGGAGATTCGAATAATTCGTATATTCGTATGTTTATCTAGATAAGTAGAAGGCTGAAAGAAGTTGCAACAAAAAGAATAGCGATCACTATTGTTGAAATAAAAATCGTCTTTTCTGCTCCTCGTTTTGTGTGATGACCAGATGAGAAACCGTCTCCACCGCCAAATCCTGCACCTAAACCGGCGTCTGATTGCTGTAGGAGGATTCCTCCGATCATGAGGATGGCCAATACTATCTGAATAATGGGTATGATTTTCGTCATGCGCTCTAAAATACTTATGTGGTTCAGTATACCTGAATTTCCGAAATTGACAACCAATAATCACAATATGGCTAATAATAAAGAGATATATAATTGACGAAAAAATACTCACTCACTATACTAGGGCCAATAAGGAATATAAGGTAATATGACAAATATGAAAAAGTCACAAAAAAAGTCAGATAATAACAAGTCATTATCTGCAAAATATAGTATAGAACCCTTAGGTTCTAGAGTTCTGTTAAAGCCTTTTACTAGAGAAGATGTAGAAGGCAAGAACAATTTTGGGATTATTCTTCCAGAAAAGGATTCAAAAGATAAATCTGACCAAGGAATAGTCTTGGCAGTTGGTCCAGGAGAATGGAAAGAAGGAACACTCGTTCCAGTTGGAGTTAAAGTTGGAGAGAAAGTTATATTTTCAAAATATGGTTACGAGGAGGTAAAACAAAACGATGAAGAGTTGTATCTTGTGAAGGAGGATAATATTCTAGCAATCATCAAATAATACTATGGCAAAACAAATACTTTTTAATGAGGAAGCAAGACAAGCTATGAAAAGAGGTGTGGATATGGTGGCGGACGTGGTTAAGGTCACTATTGGTCCCAAAGGCCGTAATGTAGTTCTCGACCGAGGATTTGGAGCTCCAACTATAACTAATGATGGAGTATCTATTGCCAAAGAAATAACTTTGAAAGACAAGTTTGAAAATATGGGTGCTGAGATAATGAAAGAAGTAGCAACCAAAACAAATGATGTCGCAGGAGATGGAACAACTACTTCAGTTATATTAGCGCAAGCTATTATTAGTGAAGGAATGAAGCATACCAATATGGGTTTGGGAGTTATGGGGATTCGAAATGGAATTGAAGCAGCAACCAAGGATGTAGTTGTTGCTTTGAAAGCTATGTCTAAGCAGATAAATACCAAAGATGAGATACGTCAGGTGGCTGTCATTTCTGCTGAATCAGAAGAAATTGGCAAGATTATCGCAAATACTATTGATAAAGTTGGTAAAGATGGAGTTGTTACTGTGGAAGAGTCACCAACTTTTGGAGTTGAATCAGAAGTGGTTGATGGTTTGGAATTCGACAAAGGTTATATTTCTGCATATATGATAACTAGTCCAGATAGAATGGAGGCTGAATATAAAGACGCACCCGTACTAATAACGGACAAGAAAATTTCTACGATAAAAGACATCTTGCCTCTCTTGGAAAAAATTGCGGCTACAGGAAAAAAAGAGCTAGTTATAATTGCTGATGATGTGGATGGAGAAGCTCTTACAACTTTGGTTATTAATAAACTTAGAGGGGGATTTAATGTTCTTGCAATCAAAGCACCAGGATATGGTGATCGAAAGAAAGAACAATTGAAAGATATCGCAATTGTTTTGGGGGCACAGGTAGTGACAGAGGAATTAGGACTTACGCTAGAAAATGCTGAACTTTCTGTGTTGGGCCGGGCTAACAGGATTGTTTCTCGAAAAGATAATACAGTGATCATTGGCGGAAAAGGTAAAAAAGCAGATATTGAATCTAGAGTAAAGGAACTAAAAAAAGAAAAACAAGAAGCAAAATCAAAATTTGCAAAATCATACGATAGCGAAAAAATAGATGAACGGATAGCAAAGCTAACTGGTGGAGTGGCTGTGATAAGAGTTGGAGCAGCCACAGAAACTGAAATGAAGTATCTTAAATTAAAGATTGAAGATGCAGTGAACGCCACTAAGGCGGCAATTGATGAAGGAATTGTTTTGGGGGGAGGAATGGCATTAGTCAAAGCTTCCGAGAAAGTAAGGTTGAGTTTTGGCAAAACATTGGAAAGTAAGACCAAAACTACTTCAGATGAATTCAAAGTGGGATACGAGATTGTACTTCAAGCTTGCGAAACTCCACTTAGACAAATCGCTGTTAATTGTGGCAAAGGTGATGGCTCTATTATTGTAGAGAAAGTTAAACTAGCTAAAGGAAATAGTGGATATGATGCTCTGAAAGATGAAATGGTCTCAGATATGTTTACTTCAGGGATTATTGATCCAGTGAAAGTAACAAGAACAGGATTACAGAACGCGTCTTCTGCCGGAGCCATTCTTCTGACAACGGAGGCAGCTATTACAGAAGAACCAAAAGAAGATAAACAAACGCAAAGTATGGGTGGCGGGATGGATTATTAATTATGATATAATTCAGAAATTAAAATTAACAAAAAACTATGACATCACCTGAGGGAGTAACACAGCCAAATTTACCTTCTGAAATTCTTGTACCTGAACACTTAACAGAGGGGCAAAAAGCAAGACTATCAGAATTAAGAGAAAAATATGCAAAACCTATGAATCCCAAGGGTGATAGGTTGTCAGAACCAGGTATAATAGACATTCCAAATATTCTCAGTCATATAGCAAATACTCATGCATCAAAAAAAGAAACGTACGGATTTTATATAGTTTCTCATCTTAATGATGAAGGGAGTTTAGACTTGATTAAATTAAGAGAGGAACTTGATAAGGAGAGCTACTACATGACACCTATCGATCAAATGGCTTGGGCTGAAGCAGCTACTGATGTTAAAAGAGATCTAGATAGGGTTTTAAATGAATAAGTTTATAATTAATTTAAAAATATGAATCAAAGCTTTTTTCAAAGAAATATGAAGTGGATCGTGGTCGTTGGTGTTATTTTGCTAGTTCTAGTGTGGGGAGTGTCAAAAAAGAATTCATTTGTAACTCAAAACGAGCAGATAAATGTACAGTGGGCACAAGTTGAAAACCAATATCAAAGACGTTTTGATTTGATCCCTAATATAGTTGAGTCAGTAAAGGGTGTAGCAAAACAAGAAACAGCTGTTTTCGGTGCAATAGCAGAAGCTAGAACAAGATACTCAGGTGCTGTAACTCCAGACCAGAAAGCTCAAGCTGCCTCACAAATGGAATCAGCTCTTGGTAGACTACTCGTTATTTCTGAAAACTATCCAGTACTACAATCTTCTCAAGCCTATAGAGACCTAATCACAGAGTTAGAGGGTACAGAAAACCGAATCTCAGTTGAGAGAATGAAATACAACCAAGAAGTTAAGACTCTAAACACTAGTGTCAAAGTTTTCCCTTCATCACTTGTTGCTAGTTTGTTTGGTGTAAAAGAAAGAGCTTATTTTGAAGTTCCGAAGGAGGCACAAGTTGTTCCGTCTGTGAAGTTCTAAAAATTGCTCTTCCTCATAATTTTTTGGAGTACGCACTTTTCTTGCTAGAAAAGATGCTCGAATCCTCGCGCCGTCGCGCTCTGGGCCTCCAAAAAATTATGACTCAATGCAATTTTCCCTAAATACAATGCAAAAACTACTAAAATATTTTGCAATTCTGTCATTTCTTCTACCCATTTCACTTTTTGCTTTTGTCGTACCTGCAAAACCAACTGGATTTGTTCAGGATTATGCAAATATACTTTCTCCAGAGCAGATAAATCAGCTCGAGACGAAACTTGAAGCTTACGAGAAAAATACTACAAATGAAATTGCTGTTGTGACGATTCAGTCCCTTGATGGTGATGCTATTGAAAATGTTGCACAGGATATTTTTACGAAGTGGGGAATCGGTAAAAAAGATAAGAATAACGGAGTTTTACTTCTAATTTCTCTTTCTGATAGAAAAACTAGGATCCAAACGGGTTACGGTGTTGAGGGACAGCTTACAGACATAGGAACATCCTATATTCAGAGAGAAATTATTACTCCAGCGTTTAGAAATGGTGATTATTATTCGGGTATAAATGGAGCGGTAGATAAGATGATAGAAGCTTTAGGTGGAAATCAAATAGTTCCATTAGATTACGCTGTTTCTCAAAGAACCTCCAGTTTTCCTTGGAATTTTATTTTAATTTTTATTATCTTTGGTGTTCAAATCCTTACTGCAGTGCTTGCTCCATCTAAGTCTTGGTGGGCTGGTGGAGTTATCGGTGGAGTTTTTGGAGGAATAATTTGGCTTACAAATATTGTTTCTGGAATATATGCAATATTTGCATTTATTGTTCTAGTCATTCTTGGATTGATTTTTGATTATTTTGTTTCTAAGGCTTACACACAAAAAAAGACAACAGGATCATTTCCTCCTTGGTTTTTCTGGGGAGGTGGAGGTGGAGGATTCGGCGGGGGTAGAAGTGGAGGAGGTGGTTTCGGAGGATTTGGTGGAGGTTCATCAGGTGGTGGCGGATCTTCGGGAGGGTGGTAAATCCGCACACTAACTTTCATTTCGTTATGTTTTATATGTATATATTAAAAAGTAAGAAAAATGGCGAACTATATGTTGGTTCTACCAATAATCTGCGAGCTAGATTTATAAAACATAACAAAGGAGAGGTGACTTCTACACAGAGCAAAAGACCTTACATCTTAGTTTATTACGAGGCATATACTGCAGAAGGAGATGCGCGTAGACGTGAAAAAATGATAAAGTTAAGAGGACAAGCAAGGAATCAATTAATACTAAGATTAAAAGATACACTAGCGCAAAATGAAAGTTAGTGTGCGGATATAATTAAAATATGAACAACATACCTGAAGTAAAAGATAAAGAATTGCATCGTATTGCCACAACAGTTCTAATTTATAAACCAGACTTTACATATCTCATTACTAGACGAGCACTTCATAAAAAAATGATGCCAGGTAAGTGGACTATTCCTGGTGGAGGTTTAAATATCGATGATTATATACATCTTCCTCCACATTCTGAAGGTGCACCACAATGGTATGGAGCTTTGGAAAACAGTATGAGACGAGAGATAAAAGAAGAAGTAGATTTAGAAATTGGAAAATGTGAAATGCTAACTGACCTGACTTTTATTCGTCCAGATGGAATACCTGTGATTTGCTTCAGTTACTTTACGCCATTTATTTCAGGTGAAGTTAAGTTTGACCAAGATACTGAAGGAGATACTATCGATGCAAAATGGGTGACCTTGGAAGAAGCTTCGAGGTATGATTTGATAGATGGGATTTGGGATGAGATAAAAGATGTGGAAAATATTTTAAAGTCACGGAAGTAATTCTATAATTTTAATTGGAGAGTTCGCATAGCGGTCTGGTGTTGAAATGCGATGAGCATTTCAAAGACGGAGCATGGCGATGCGAGTCGGGGTCGAGGAAATTTTTTCCAAAAAATTATCCGTGACCGAGCTTGGAAAGCGGGTGCTATAATGGTTTTTAATTGGAGAGTTCGCATAGCGGTCTAGTGCGCTCGCTTGGAAAGCGGGTAGGGAAGCAATTCCCTCAGGAGTTCGAATCTCCTACTCTCCGCAAACAAATTGTTTGCAATTTGTTCGTGAGAGTAAGTAAGGTCATGTTATGACCTTACGTGGAGATTCGAAAGACGGAGCGGGTACTAGTCGAGCACGACTGGTCGCGAGTCCGGGTAGGGAAAATTTTCGAGCGACGGCCATAAAATTATTCCTGACCGAATTTCTCCGCTATAACTTTTAGTTGTGTTAAAATAAGAATATATGAAAAATTCACAAAAAGGTTTTACAAATATTATTTTGATAGTAGTTATTGTCGCAATTGTAGCTGTTGGTGGATATTTTGTTTTATCTAAAAAATCTCATCAAATAAGCAACAATTTGGTTCCAACCACTGCAAATTTACAAACATATAAAAATAATAATTATAATTTTGAATTAAAATATCCAAACAACTATTCCTTAATAGAAAACAAAACAGGAATTTTGATATCATCCTCACAATCTTGTCAAAAAACTCTAGGTACAGGAGGAGGTCAATGGCCAAAGGACTGTTTTGTATACGAACTATTAATTCAGAAAAATAAAATAGAAGGAGGAAGTGCTCACACACCTTCAACGAAAGTGGCCGGTTATTCTTCAGAAAAGTTTGAGATAGACGGAGGTATGTATGATAATTTGAATCAAATTTATATTCAATTTGAAAAAGGTGGCATCTGGTATATAAGTTATGTCTCCTACCATTCAGAAAACAAAATTACGGCAGAAAATTTACTACATGAGATTCTATCTACTTTTATATTTAGTGAATAAAAAGCTGAAGTTAACATAAAGGTTACAAATCCAGTAGTACATAAAGTAGAATGATATTTCAAGATATTTTTTAACCTTGATTAATTCATTGAAGAATAATGATAGTACTATATGAATAAAAAACTAGCCGTAGCCATAACAGCTCTTCTTGTGTTAGCTGTGATTTTTTATAAGCAATATAAACCTATTAACCAGTCTAACCTTCTTAGTTCCGTAGAATACTCCCATATAAAAAATGAATTGTTAGATGTGGTAGTAATTAAAAATCCTACAGAAGCATTATCCTCGTTAAAGATAAAAATGGATAATCCTTTGGTATCATCCAGATGTCATTCACTGACACATGATATAGGGCACGTAGCGTATGAAAAATATAAAGATTTTGATATAGCAATGAAATATCAAGATGACATATGTGGTGGAGGATATCTACACGGAATTATTGAAAGAGTATTCAAGGATTCGTCCGATATAAACAAAGAAATGAATACAATTTGTAAAAGGTATACTCGGGAGGATGATTTAGATAAATGTTATCACGGAGTTGGACATGGCTTCATGTATTATACAAATAATGACTTGCCAAAATCATTGAGTATGTGCAGTGAATACAGAAGTAATCAAACAAAAATATCATGTTCGGAAGGAGTTTTTATGGAAAATTTTGGTACGGATACCGTAGACCATCCTTCAAATTTTCTTGATTCTAATAATCCAGCATATCCTTGTATTCAGCAAAACATTTTTTATAAAGGCAGTTGTTACTTTTATGCACCGATATATTATCTAAGTCTTCATGATGATAATTACCAAGCTGGATTTGCATGGTGCCAGACTCTAGAAAGTTCATTTAAAATGCGGTGTACGAGTGGAATGGGAAGTCGAGTAATGAAAAAATATATTACCCAAAAGGATATAGCTGAAAAGATTTGTTTACTTAAAAATAAATTTGAGACCAGTGCCTGCATTGATGGGCTTGTTAGTTATTATTTACTTCAAAATAACTCTTTAAATTTAGCTCGTGAAATGTGTAATGATTTCAATGATGAAGATAAAGTTTCCTGCCTGAATTCAGTAACAAAACGAGAAAATTTGTTTAATTAAAAAAACCTCCAATTGGAGGTTTTTTTATTATTTGCGTTTAATTTTTACTTAGAAAACCACTTTGTGAACCATCCAAATACGCTGAATGAATTTTCATGAGCTTCTGCAAAAACATCAATTTTTGTTTGTAAATCCTCAAGAGCTTTTATTTGAGCAGAAAGGTCCGCTTTGGTTGAGACACTTGAAGTTGCTACTAGAAGTTTTTTTAATTGATCAATATTGTGTTCAGTTGTAACCATTTCACTTCTCAACTCACCAAGACTGTGAAAATCGCTACCAAATAAGAAAGCACTGATTCCCTCCTTATTCTTTATTTTGATTATTGCCTTATCTGAAGTGCTGGCAGAGTTCTGTTGTGCCATTGCTACTACACGTACTTGCTGACCAATACCTCCTTCACGGTTAGCAACTGCTAGAAGCACTTTGACGATTGCAGAAACTGCACTGTGGTGTGATTCTTCAGTAAGTTCTTCATTGTCATTTTCATCGGCATTATCGTTTTCAAGATCTTTTTTTGCACCTGTACTAGTTGCATTTCGGTGCATTTCAGTTTTTTCAGAATTAGAATCATTATCATCTGCTTCCTCGACGTCTGTATGTAAGGTAGTGTCGTTACTTTTTGAGTTAAGTTCAACATCTACATTTGTATGTAGAGTTCCAGTGCTAACTTGTGCCGATACGACTGAGAACATTCCAGTCGAGGCCAGTAGAGCAGTTAAGAGCACGGGTGTAATTTTTGATTTCATAAAAATTTTAGAATAAACACAATAATAATGTATAACTAATATTAAGACGTAGGGACAAGATGTTTATTACATACTATGTTATATGCTAAAATATACCCATGAAGATT
This sequence comes from Patescibacteria group bacterium, assembly GCA_013816135.1. Lineage (GTDB taxonomy): Bacteria > Patescibacteriota > Minisyncoccia > Phycocordibacterales > DATDWN01 > C7867-006. The sequence goes on from JACDEV010000003.1 coordinate 57,666, forward strand.
GTAAAGAATTTATTCTTACTTGCGATTTTAGCTCTTGTTATTTTTTTCTTTAGAGTTCCGCTTCAGAATATTTATGCACAGATGACTTCGCGTTTTTTTGCCTGTCAGCAACCTATCACTTATAGCTTGGACAGGTTTGATACTAAGTTTGGTATTTCAAAGGATTACTTTTTGAAAACTATGTCTGACGCAGAAGGTGTATGGGAGATACCAATTAATAAAAAGCTTTTTACTTATGATCCAACAGGTAATGGAACTCTCAAAATCAGTTTGATTTATGATATCCGCCAAGAATCTACATTAAAGCTGAGAGAGATGGGACTGGTAGTTCAAAATACGAGAGCTTCATATGATGCTTTAAAGGCAAAATACGACTTGATGAATAAGAATTACCAATATGAAAAGAGTGTATTTGAAGCCAGAGTCTCAGCTTTTGAAAAACGTAAAGCAATTTATGAAGCTAAAGTAGCGTCTGAGAATAGAAAAGGAGGATCGGATGAGGCGACATACAATGCTTTAGAAGCTGAAAGACAATATTTAAATAATGAAATTGTCGCAATAAAAGCTATGCAGGATAATTTAAATATTACAGTAGATAATATAAATGTTCTTGCAATGGCACTAAATAAACTAGTAGCGTCACTCAATATCAATGTTAACCAATTCAATACTGTAGGTAGTACGCTTCCCGGCGAATTCGAAGAAGGTACTTATGAAAGTGGACCACAAGGGCAGAAGATAAATATTTATCAATTCGACAGTAGGGCAAAGTTAGTTCGTGTTCTAGCTCATGAGCTCGGTCATGCACTAGGCCTCGATCACGTTGATGATCCAAAGGCTATTATGTATAGATTAAATAATGGGATAAATGAAAAGCTGACGGCTACAGATCTCAAGGCTCTAAAGGCAAAATGTTCTATTAAATAATGAAGCTCACTAAGCTAAAAAAATGGTATGGCAAATATGAAAGGCCACTATCTTCACTCTCCCTTATTTTTGGATTTATTTTTGATGCAGTAACACTAGAGAGGATAGATAAAGTTTGGGATAACTTCTGGGTCTTAGCACATATTTTATTGGTTGCGATATTAATGGTTTTGGTGCATTCAGTTAAAAGTAAGCCGGGGGACGAAACTAATCCTCAAAAGCTTCAATTCTGGCTGGTTAATATTTTACAATTCGTATTCGGTGGACTCTTGTCAGTTTTCTTAGTTTTCTATTTTCGTAGCGCAGACCTTTCTTCCAGTTGGCCTTTCTTGCTTATTTTGGCAATTGCATTTTGGGCCAACGAATCCTTGAAGCGACATTTTGTACGACTGACTTTTCAAGTCTCAATTTTCTTTCTTTCTCTTTTTTGCTGTGCAATATTTTTGGTTCCGGTTCTGATGCATGAGTTTGGTACTCGTACATTTATTATTTCCGGACTTCTTAGTCTAGGGTCATTGTTTCTTTTTCTATATATAGTTTCAAAGGTAAGTAATGAGAAATTTAAAACTAGCAGGAGTATGATTTTTTTATCTGTGCTGGGAATCTATGTAGGAATGAATGTTTTATATTTTACAAATCTTATTCCACCTATTCCACTTTCAATAAAAGATTCTGGAGTTTATCATTTCATCGAAAAAAATTCGATAGGTCAGTATGTTGGACAGTTCGAATATAAAAGCTGGGAAGATTATTTCAAGATTTATCATGAATACCATTTTGTGCAAGGAGAGACAGCATATGCTTATAGCGCTGTTTTTTCTCCTACCTCATTAAACACAACTATAGTTCATAAATGGCAGTATTATGACAAGGTTTCGAAACACTGGATACAATATGACAGCGTCTTGCTTCCAGTGTTTGGTGGAAGAAATGGAGGATTCCGTACGTTTTCTACTGAAAGGAATCTAACACCAGGAAAATGGAGGGTGAACGTAGAGACACTCCGAGGACAGGGAATTGGGCGAATAAGATTCAATGTCATTACTTCTCCTGCAGATAATTTGAAGACAAAAATTTTGGAGTAATTGTGCGGGTAAGGGTAATCGAAACCCTGCCTTATCCTTGGGAAGGACACGTTCTACCACTGAACCATACCCGCAATTTAGAAATAATATCACAATATTTTTGTGATATATTGTATTTCTGACGGGCACCAAAGCGGAGGGTTGGCAGAGTGGTCTAATGCGCCGCACTCGAAACGCGGTTGGGGGTTTACCTCCTCACAGGTTCAAATCCTGTACCCTCCGCCAAAATTGAAAATCAGAATTGGAAGCCGAAACGGGGTCGCGCCGAAGGCGCGACACAAACGCATTCCCCCCAAAAAATCCTGAATCTGAAAGGGTTCGCCACGCAGAGCGTGGCTCCTCGTTAGCCAATGCAACAATATGAATAATCACACCAGAAAATTTTTCATCTATACTCGCAAATCTACCGATACAGAAGATCGGCAAGTTAGAAGCATTTCGGATCAACTGGCCGAGTTAAAAGAGTTAGTGGTTAAAGAACAAATTGAGGTTGTTGATATTTTCGTGGAAAAGCAAACTGCTAAAGCTCCGGGTCGGCCAGTATTCAATGAAATGCTTCTCCGTATCGAAGCAAATGAGGCGAGTGGGATTTTAGCGTGGCATCCTGACCGCCTAGCTCGTAATTCTGTTGATGGTGGAAAGATAATATATTTGCTTGATACGGGAAAAATTGCCGAGCTAAAATTCCCAACTTTCTGGTGTGATACTACGCCACAAGGTAAGTTCATGCTTTCCATTGCTTTCTCTCAATCCAAATACTATATCGATAACTTATCGGAGAATATCAAGCGTGGACACAGAAACAAAGTGAAAGACGGTATATGGCCTCAAATGTCGCCTCTGGGCTATGTAAATGTCAAAGGTGCTGGAATAGTACCCGATGAAAATATCGCTCCGTTAATCAAGAAAACATTTGAGGCCTACGCAACTGGAAATTTCACTTTGCGACAACTGCACGATAAGTTTAACGCTCTTGGATTGAGTAGAAAGAATGGAAAGGTGCTTTCCGTTTCAAACTATCAACAAATTTTGAAAAATCCGATATTCACGGGGTTAATGAGATATAGTGGTGAAATATACGAAGGAAAGCACAAACCGATTATCACAAAGAAACTTTTTGATTCTGTTCAAGAGGTGATGAGTCGAAAATCTAAACCGCATAGCAAAGGACTGAAACCATTTTTGTATAGAGGATTTTTCCGTTGTGGAGAATGTGGATGTTTTATCACTACCGAAACACAGAAAGGTCATAACTATTTGCGATGTACTAAACGGAAAAATCCTTGTTTGCAAAAATATGTCCGTGAAGAAATCATCACTTCTCAAATTGCAGAAAGTATCAAAAAAGTTTCTTTGCCACTCGATTGGACAAATTGGATGATTGCCGAAAATGAAAAAGATCGGCAATCAGAAACCCAATCGAGTGAGATTTTTTCTCAAAAAACAAAAGATGAAATTTCTCTTTTAGATTCAAAAGTTGAAAAGTTGATGAACTTATATTTAGAAAATGTTTTGTCTTTGGAAGAATATCGTGATTCTAAAAATAAGTTAGTGAATCAAAAACAACTTTTAAAAGAGAAATTATCGGCTTTTGAGAAAAAATCTCATAATCGGTTCGAACTTACCGATAAATTCCTAAAAGCCAATGTATCCAATATGGAATTGGCTAACGAGAAAACAAATGAAGAAATTCTTCATTTGTTTAAAAAAGTCGGTTCGAACTTTCAAATCTTGAATCGAACCGTCTTTTTTGAGCCACGCTCTGCGTGGCGAACCCTTTCAGATTCAGGATTTTTTGGGGGGAATTCAGAACAGACGGCACTTCGTGCCGACCATATTTTTGCTTCCGAACCCGATTTCGTTTTTTGGCGGTATGTTCTGGACAAAGTTCGAACCTTTTTTGAAATGAATCCTGACGAAGAAATCTGAAACAATGCGGACGAAGTTTTGCGGAAACAATTTTCTGGGGAAAGGATTCGCAAAACTTCGGCTGATTTCCCGCCCGCAGGAGGGGTCTGGGGAGGAATGCGGGCGGGTTTTTGAACCTTTCCTTTTTCGTTTCCGAATTTCGTGCCAGTTGAAAACTGGCGCACCACCTAGTTTATAAATTTACCTTATTTTGAATAATACTTATCAAA
>JACDEV010000014.1 GCA_013816135.1 Patescibacteria group bacterium
CCTTTATACAGTGCAGAAACTTTATCGAAATCATTTTGACTGATTAAGAAAATCTTAAATGGTAAGCCAGTTTTCGAGGCAATAAAATTCAAGGCATCTCTTGCCTCAATATCATCAGGATCAACCATTCCAATTTCTAACATTCCATTATTAACTGCAATGGGAATGAATTTGTAATGTAACACTGAGTCCTCCGCGACATACTCCAAAACTTTTGAATCAATATCTACTCCTTCAAGATTTTTTACTGGAATATCAAAGTGTTCTCCTTTTATCTTTAATATCTCTATTGGTTTTATTCCATGTCTTATTAAAGCTTCTTCTATTGTAATACCAGAAGAAACTGCATCCTCAGTGACTTTTGAAACTTCTGTCTGCGGCAATATGCCTTTTTGTACAAGTATTTGAATTATATCCATTTTAAAATGTTACTAACGAGTAGCCTTAGTTCCAGTTGAAATTTTGCTATTTATTACTCCACTATCATTACCGAAATTCAAAAAAGGATTAGGTCTGCCTTGTGATTCTGGATATAGAGAGACTTCGTGATCCTTGAGATTGCTAAATAAAGCTGAAGTAAATATAGTTTGATCAATAGCAACTGCTTTGAGTTTTTCCACTAGAGTTATGATATCTTGTCCTACCACCTCATTTTTAGCACTATCAGATGCTACTTTTACCGATCCATTATCCTTAAATAAAAAGTACCCTAAAAGGCCGATTAATATGACCACCGCAACTCCTATCAATGTGTTTTTTGAATTTGGTGTAAACATATAATTATCTTAAAGAATAGGTGTAGACATCGAGATTAAATTCAAAATTATCTGACTTTCCTGCATTTCCAGTGGGTCTCAATGAAAGACCGACAACATCCATTAAATGAAGAGATGACTCGACATCCTTCATAAACTTCAAGAATTGATCATATGAACCTTCTACCCTAAATGAGACTGCAGTAGTTTTATAAAACTGATTTTTTGGTTGGTTGATTAAAGTATCTCGAACTTCTGTTTTTGTCTCATTTGTCTTAAAATCTTTTATCGTGAGTCCATAACCAGAAACCATAGAATTAAGATCATTTGCAAAAATAACAGGATTGAAGGTTTCAGGAATTATCTTGTTTAATTTGGAAATATTCTCTTCTGGAATGCTATTGTATAGTTGAAGCACTGAGTCTCTTTTCTTCTTCAACTCTGCAGACTTCAAAATGAGATTATCATAAGCCACTTTATTTTCCCGAAGAACTTTTATTTCTGTAGTAGTCGGAGCAATATATGCAAAATACATTCCTACAGAAAGCCCTATTACTACAAATGGAATGAAAGATTTCATATTATTGTTGAGTATTAAAAGTTCCTTCATCAACTGCTTTCTTGTAAGAAATAAGGTTGGGATCAAGTGTTGAAGTAAAATCCACTGAAATATTACCGTTATCCACGAGTACAAATCCAGAAAATTCTGGATTTCTCATAAATGCACTATTATTGAAAATATCCTGTTGAGCTGCCAAAGCATTAAATGACTGCGCTTCTCCTTTCAAGGTAATTATAGGAGTATCATTCTTATTTACATAAGTTAATTCTGAAAATTTCATTTTCTTTACTGTTAGATCTTGTAGTAGATGTAATACCTCTGAAACAATGACGTGTTTTTCCAAAAGTTGCTTGGAAGACATTATCCGTGAATTTGCATCAACAAGATCCTTTATTTTTTCTGGTTGGAAGGATGCTCTGGCTGTATTGACGTTCTGCTCTGCCACTTTTATCTGGCTTGTAAGAAGGCTTTTATAAGCAAAAAGGGCTGCAGAAAAAATAAATGCCACTAGAAAAGCTACAGTTGCAATAAGTGAGAATATATTTGTCGTATGTATAGCATTGAATGCATTCCCTGGTGCAGTACCGATAGGTTTTTTTGGGATAAACGACGTTTGAAATTTAGGTTCCATACTAACTTAATTATAGTACATGTAAAAGTAAAAAACTATGCAAGCTGTGTATAAAAACAGAAATAACATCTTTGCAGAACGCGCATATTTGCAAGCTCGCAAATTGCTATGCTCGTCAATCAAGAAAACAGTCTCCTCAACTGCTAGCCCTCTCGCAAACTCGCCTTGCTCAAACAATGCTTCGGGCTTTTGCAGTTTCGTTGCTGTTTTCTAATTGACTGTGCAATGTTTTACAAATATGTTATTTCTTACAATGGAAATTGGGATAAAAAGAAAAGACTCCGCGCGGTAGAAGAGAGCCGCGCGTTGTTGCGTCTTCTCTTCCCCCCGCGGAGTCATTAGCGAATGTGTAGCATGTGGAGCACGGCGTTGGTGGCATTCGGAAACACCAAGGTCAGCAGCAAGATTACAATAAGGATGATCATCCCCCATGCCACCAGACCCAGCTTCCCATCCGACTCGCCTACTGTCACCTTGCCGTCGACATACACTCTATCCGGAGCCTTCAGCTCGCTTTGCTGATCCGACCCAGAAAGACCGAGTTTGATACGTTCCGCCATGATTCTGACCTCCTTTCAAAATCCTATACCAATCCAACTTTTAGTCAAATTTAACAAGAAACCGTCCTTGCGAAATCGCAAGGACGGTAAGTAAAACTAGGGACGTGAAGCCAGCACCCAGACGATCTTTAAGTGTTCAGGACCAAAACCTGAAGATAATTCCACTGCATTGACCTTAAACTTTTTTCCTTTTGGAAGAATGACGCCAGTTTGATCTTCTGGCATTACCTGGTGTTCAGTCGGAGAAATCAGAACATTTTCCTCACCTGCTATCTGATAATTTATGATCAGAAGGTCCTGCTCTCTACCGACGATAACAACGTCGCCGACTTTCGGCATAGTTCTGGAGTGGTCAACTACATTGAAGTCAATAAAACTCACCCAGGACAGCTTCTCTTTCAAACCAAGAAATAAGGGGTTGCGGGTGGATTTGACCACCCCTAAAATCAGCCAACCTTTTTTCTGTTCCAACTTTTCCCAAGGATCGGCAGTGACCATCTGAGCTGAAGTAGAGACCACTGCACACAATGCTATGACAATAGCGAGAAAGCCTCTCATAAATCCTCCATTAGATACTCTGTATTGAAAATTATCATAATTCATATATAAAATCCACCGAGCATCAAAAAACTCCCTTACGGGAGCTTTTTGTTAAACGCCAAATTTGGAAGTTTTAATTATGAGAAGAGATTCTCTCTCGAGTTCGGTCAATAGCTTTTGAAGCCGCTTCCTGACCACCAAGTCCGAAAGCCAAACCTATAGCTAGTGAAAGCGCTACGATAACTCCAGAAAATAGCTTGTCTATAAGCACAGCTCCGATACCCATCTTTGTCATTGCGACCAAGATAACAAATATCCATACAGCCCACTTGGAGATCACTCCCAGAAGATTTGCTGAAGATAGATTTGCGCTTCGAGCTGAAGCTGTAACTATTCTAGATAGTACATCACCAACAACTGCACCTACCAAAAGGATAAGGACAGCGATGATAAGCTGAGGAACATATCCTAGAACAATTTCTCTTAGGAACTCAGTAACCTGATCAAGACCTAGAACACTTAAGCTCGCTATTAGAAATACTACGATTATGAAGTATTTGACTAATCCTCCGATAAATTTTCCTGAGTTAAGATTCAGACCAGCTCGTCTGACAAAATCCTCGAAGCCTGCCTTTCGCAATGCTTCATCGAACTTTATCATCTTCATTAGGTGCTCAATTCCCTTTCCAACTAGAACACCGATAGCCCATCCCAAACAAAATATTACCAAAGCGATAATCAAGTTAGGAATGAAAAGTATCACTCCTGTCCAAAGTCTTGTGAAAGACAACTTTAGAACTTCACCCCATGTATTTACAATCATATAAACAATTTTAATGGTTAATACAAAATATTATACCACAAGGATAAGTGTAGGTTCTATGAAAACTGTTAATAAGTTATATAACTCCAAGCTTATTCAAAACCTTTCTATGAGGATAGTCCAATATGTCACGAGTCAATTTATCGCACATACTGAGTCTGTATTTAAAATCTTCTGCAGTAAAATAGGCGTACCTTAGCTCTTTACCAATCTCTGATTCCAAAGTTTTCATCATATTTTCTAACGCCATCTTCTTCACTCCGTCCCCTACAATAAGTAAGTCTGCCCTGCTCTCAGGTTCCTGAATAAATACACCGGCTGTTACTATTAATTTTATTGAACCAAGTTTACTTATTTTTCTAATGATTTCCTTTGGATGTAGGGGTTCGATATTTATCAAAAAATTTTGTAACGGTAATAGATATGAAAATTGTGTATCCAAAATATAACCTTGGCTACTGGATTTCTTTTTTTGTAACATTCGCCTCTTTACCAAACCTGTCTTTTCCAAAATCGACATTTCTTTCCGAACTTTTGTAGGATCTGCTTGAATTCTTTCTGAAATATCTTTTATATCGAATACTTTTTCTGGATTAAATAAAAAAAGGCGCATTATTTTTACTTTATTCTCTGAGCCAAATAGTTTGCTTAATGTCTCCATGGGGTCATTATAGACGACTTATGGTTTAAATGCGACATTTGACATTCCTATTTTTTAGTGTATAATAGACAACAAAGGTGTGAAATTGTTCATATCTAAAAAAGGATACACAATGAAGTTTGTGCTCTTGTTGGTCATTGCCTTGATGACGACTGGACAGGCTGAAGCCATCCAGAAGCAAAAGGTTGTGGCCAAGAAGACGGTGCCACAAAAACCCTCCATGGGAAAGGGCTTGAAAAAGCCCAACCTGCGAGGGTCCAAAGCGGTAGCCAAGAAACAAAACTCCCAAGCCAACAAGGAACGCCTCACTCGCATTGAAGATGCGAAGCAGTTGAAGCGTTTCGTGGAAAGCAGGATTTTGGTTCCCCTGCCGAACTCGCTAGCTGTTCGGGTGGCTCCCGCCTTGGGCGAGCAGTACCGCTACTGCAGACCTTGGACCCGAAAGTTTCTGGAGGATCTAGGAGTAGCCCATCTACTCCGATTCCATAGACCGATTCAGGTCAATTCTGCTGTGAGAACTCTCGAACGGCAGAAGGTCTTACGGAGGACGAACGGAAATGCTGCTCCTCTAACCGGGGAAACGGCGTCATCGCATCCTACTGCCTCCACTGTAGACATCGCCAAAAGCGACTCCAGTGTGGAAAAAGAATGGATGAGAGACTATCTTCAGCAACAACGCGATAAGGGAAAGATCGCAGTTGCAGAAGAATTCCAACAACCTGTTTTTCATGTCATGGTCTTCAAAAACTATGGCGTGAAGAAAAAGGTTGTGGTCCCTAAGTCCAAACCCAAGAAAGTCCTTTCTCACCGGTGACAATGTCACTCAGGGTCTCCAAGACCCGGCCTGCGTAACCCGCAGGCTTTTTTCGTTACAAAAAATCAGGCAAACGCCTGATGTTGTGTAAAATAAGATTTTCTGATATGGTCTAAATGTTGTTCTTTCACAACTTCATATTATCAAGAGTGAGCCGAGGGTACTGACCCTATAACGCTCCAGCAACCTTTTAAGTTAGGTGCTAAATTCAGCCCTGCCAAGGGAAAGATGATGTGTGGTCTGGAAGAATTCTATTCTAGCAAAACCACCATATTGGTGGTTTTGTATTTGGAGGAGAAGATGTCTGAAAATCATGAGTGGAAGCCTTGGGATTTATTCATAACTGACCAAAGTGTAAGAAATTTCCAGTATGGAATATTACTACCTGATGGTCAGGCTTTGGTTATAAAATGGGGTGACACACTTCATTTAAAACCGGAAATTTCTCCTCTTCCTATTAATGCCAAATTTGTGCCACGAGAGGATGCAGGAAGGAAAATGAATCAGGACGATCTTATATTTCTATTCTCGGCTGAAATGCTGATTAAGGAGTTATCGAAGAAGCAGGAGAATAAATAATATGAAGTTAAAAAGCGGTGCGATAATATCAATCCGCTTTTTCTTTATACAAATATGCACAATATTGAAACTATGACACTAGTAAAAATTTCAGATTTGAGACAAGGTCGCGGATAAAATAAAAACCGTTTCCGGAGGTGTACATATCGTACATTGAGGGAAACGGTTTTTATTTTTAGCCGATGAGATTGGCCAAATGTGGAAGTTTTTACTTTAATGTAACTTTTGCGCCGGCCTCTTCAAGTTTCTTCTTGAAAGCATCAGCGTCTTCTTTCTTCATTCCTTCTTTTAACATAGATGGAGCAGCGTCTACTAAGTCCTTAGCTTCCTTAAGTCCAAGACCTAGCACTTCCTTTACCACCTTGATAACTGCGATCTTTGTCGCACCACCGTCAGACAACTCAACGTTGAAAGATGTCTTTTCATCACCTGCTCCTGCTGCTGCACCTCCTGCTGGAGCTGCCATTGCAACTGCTGATGCTGAAACTCCGAACTTCTCTTCCAAGTGCTTTACCAATTCGTGTAAATCCAAAACTGACATCTTCTCAATTGCTTCTACTACAGCTTTGAATTTCGCTGGAGTTCCTGCCTGTGCTTTCTCTTCTTTCGCAGGAGCTTCTGCTACTTCCACTGCTGGTGTTGTTGTTTCGTCCATAATATTTAATTAAATAATTTTATAATTTTAAACCAATAAAATTGCTTCAGATGAAGTAATTTTATTGTGTTTTACTCTTTGCAATTTCGCTAAGAGCCATGACAAATCCTTGTATTGGAGAGTTGATAAGATTAACGAACTGAGCCTGTAGGGTTTTGAGTCCTGGGATCTGTGCAACCTTTATCATATCTTCCAATGTCATGAATTTTCCTTCAAACACTCCTCCAACAATTTGGATCTTTTTATCCAATTTCTTTTGGAATGTATAAACTTCGCGTGCAGAATCCAATGGATCAGTACCGTAAACGATACCTAGTTCCCCTGGCATTTCTGGCATAGTTCCTGAGATTCCTCCTTCCGCCAAAGCTTTTCTGGTTAGTGACTTCTTTGCAATCGTATATCCAATTCCTTTTTCACGAAGAGCCTTTCTTATTTGACTTGATTCCGTTACTGGAAGAGCATGGAAATTAATGAACACAACAGAAGCATTATCCTTTACGATTTTCTTCAGTTTTGTAAGAATCTCCTCCTTTTTTTCTCTCTTTATTGCCATTGTGTGTGGACTCCTAGATTTGACGCATTTCGTTGTTAGACTTCAAAATTTGATTTTCAGCGTATATTAAATACGCTTCAAATAAAATTTCTCGTCCGCCTAGAACTGCACTCAAATCTAAAAGTCCTATTATATTTTGTTAATAAAACGACCTAAGGTGAGAAGTGATATTATCACTTCGCAAGACCTTGAACGTTCTGTAATCAGAAAGTGAAAGGTGTACTGCTCCTGTAAGGAGAAGGATGCGAATTATCTCGGCAGGAAATTAAGAGTCTTTCAACTCACCTACTGTCTTTGACCTTATGTGGTTAGAATATAGGAAAACTGGGTTTTGTCAATTAGCTTAATTTTCAACAAAAAGGTGTTTTATAAAGTTAAAACCATTGACTGGCCAGCTTAAAACTCTCTCTGCAACTCCCCTATTTTGAGGCGCTTCGAAGACTTTAATTACTGTTGCGGTTTGAGAGAGATTTAGAGGAGTGGAGCTTCCAAGTGTGGTTACAACCAAAGGAGCTGAATCTTTTGCTCTAAAAATTTTTCTACTGAACTTTTTCTGCTTAATCACAGGAACAGCTATAAGCTGGCTTATTTCTTTATTCAACTCCACAATCTTATTGGAAATATTAAATTCTAGAGAGGTAGTCGAAATGTTTGAAGAAGTCTGAGGAATAACTATCTCACTTTTCTCTACAAAAAGAACTCCCTTTCCTAGTGGATTATCCAACTCAAACTCATCTGTAGAAATTCCTGTTACTTCACTGCCAAAAATAATTTTCTTTCCTGGAAGTATAATAGTGTCTTTTGGAAAATTGAAAGATTTTTTGTTAGATAAAATACTCCAACTATCTAGATTTATTTCAGATTTCGACTTATTCCCAATTTCAATTCCTTCTGAGGTTTTGATAAGTGTAAGTTCAGGACTGAAAACCTTTACGATTATTCGACTAACAGCTTGAACGTCAGAAACTGAAGCATTAACAATAACTACATACTCACCAGGAAATTTATAAGAATGATCTACTATCTTTCCTTGCGCTGTAGTCCCGTCTCCGAAGGACCAGAAATAACTTACATATTGCTCTGAAAAATCTACAATTTTAGTAGGAGCAACTCTAAAATTAAGTTTGTTACCTACAGTTGTTAGTCTATCTCTTCCAGCGGATATTTCTAATTTAATCTTTTCATCTGTTTTACTAATTGAAGCTGGACTTGAATGAGAGGATTCTTTGTCAGATATTGTACTTGATGAACTTGTCGAAGTGGATTGAGTAGTTGAAGTCGCTTGCGTTTGTGTTTGTGTGGAAGTAGATGTGCTTGAAGAAGAACTTTGACTTCCAGGTGTAGGTGCCAAAGCCACCCAAGAAGTTCCTGCTTTTTGCAATGAATTTCCATCGCCATTTGCCCCTATTTCAGAATTATATGTGACTTGATCGATAATATTTAATGAACCGTCCTTCAATACAACTGTAGAAGAAGTGTTACTTAAGGATGAAAATGAGGCTTTGAAAAGATTTCCAGTAAACGCAGGCCAATCTAATAAAAATTTTGAACTATCATTCGAAATTATTGCAGATCCGCCAGCTGGAAGATTGGCTGTGCCTGAAATTACTGTAAATGAGTGATTGCTTGAAGTTGGTGTTTCCAAAAATTTCCATCCAGAAACATCAACAGGACTTCCAGAATTGTTGTAGATTTCAACCCATTCACGACCTGAGTCGGAACCGGAAACATCATACATTATTTCACTTATATAGACTTCAGCGTGAACGAATATCGGAGAAAGGAGGAGAGAAATAAGAAAAAGATTTCTTGTATTTCTCATATCAATTAATTGCCTTGCACAAAGGGAACGGATCCGAATTCGGATTCTGATGCATATATCTTAGTTATGAGAACCATAGTAAGACTGATTGAAATTATAGTTGCAAATCCCAAAAGGAACCTAAAGAAATCTCTATCAAAGTATCGAGTCATATACAAAGTGTATCAAAACAATATTATTTTTATAATCACCTGTGGATAACTTTCCCTGACTAAGTAGTATTAAACGAAAAACTCTACAGAAAAGATCAAGTTGACCTTTTCTGTAGAGTTTTTTAAAGCATAAATGACAACAAGATGATTAGCACCAGAACTACTCCGATACCAATTTTGAGTCTTCTCTTTTCCTGGATTTTCACATCCGGATTAATCTCACTGAATTTTTCATCACCATCGTCGTAGTTATCGTCCGGTTCGGTCTGAAATGCTTCTGACATGATGGTTGCGCCCCTGTAAGACCGAGATTAATTCTCACCTTTGTGTTTCTTTAGAAAAGATTACTCCTAAGTAAGATATAGTCAAATAGATCTATTCCATTTCTTGTAAACGTCTAAGAGCGACACCTACAGCCACAGCGAATTCCGGTCCAGTATCTTTCAAGACTTTTTCCAAAAAAGCCGGGGCGACAACTTTGCCGAATGGATCTCCTGTTACTACTTCAGTTTGGAAACTTTCTTTGGCTATATCAACAACTCCTTTAAGGGCACTTCCTCCTCCAACCAACACAACCTTACTTACATTTTTTCCATATTTCTTCTGATAGGCTAATACAACATGATTTGCTTCTGAAAATACATAGCTTAAAGTCAGATTGATTAGACTTTTAGTTTCGATTCCTTTTATCACTCCACCTAATCCTTTTTCTCTCTTAAGGTACTCAGCATCAGTTACTGATATCCCCAAGGACTTTGAAAGTTCATCTGTTATATTTTGTGACCCGCGATTTATCATATGTGAAGATCGCAGAATCCCTTTCTCGACTATATAAAGTTTTGTACTTGTTGCTCCCATATCGATTATAAGTATTGGAGTAATTTCTTGGTCCAAAATAGAACGCATAGTGCTAAATATCTCAATCTCAAAAAAATTGGCGTCTAGAGCGCTCTTTGTGACGATTTCTTTGTAACGAGATATCGTATCGTTATGAAGTGCGACAATCAGAACTTCAATCGTTTTTATTGCAGTTTTGGCTTCAGGAGAGGCTTCCGACTCTGGATTTTTATCCTTAGGAATGATGTACCAATCCAGAGTAACTTCAGATATTGGTACTGGAATATATTTCCTAGCTTCGATAGGAATCATTTGGTCTAATTGAGTTTTCTGCATTAAAGGCATTTCGATAACTGACATTAAGCTAGAGGAAAAAGGAATTGCTACTCCACAGATTCGAGAAGTAATATTGACCTCTTTCTCTTTCAACATGTCATTTATAGCATCAATTATCTTATCTACCGGTAGATTCGTTGCTTCTCCTACTCCCTTTCCTGCATAAGGACCTAATGCCAGTTCCCCATAAGTATCAAGAACTGCATGACCATTTTTTTTAGATAATTGAACCAGTTTTATAGATGAAGATCCTATATCAATACCTAATACACTCTGACTTGGATGACTGAATAAATTGGATAAGAAATTTGCCATAGAGAAATTACTAATAAGTAAGTATAACACAACAATAATACCTAAAAAAAGCTAATTTGATATAATATTATTGTATGTTGAAAACTCTAAAAAATAGGTCGCTGCAACTCTGGTCTTATATGTTAGACATTCTCATTCCTCCTCGAAACGACTTTGAAATTGTCAGTAAGATGGATATGGCTTCTATTCAAATGTTGCCAAAAGCTCCTGATGTTTCCGGTTTGGATTGGATCCACCCCTTGTTTCATTACAAAGACAATAAAGTTAGAGCCATTATTTGGGAACTGAAATACAAAGAAGTGACGAAAGTCTTAGACTATATTGGTCTCCTTATTTATGAAGAGATAATTCCGATTATTTCTGATGTGGTACTTTTTAACAATGATGCAGAGTTCCTACTTATTCCAATACCAATAACTCACGAAAGAAGAGTTGAACGTGGTTTCAACCAAAGCGAATACATTGCCAAAGCTGTGCACACAGAAGATATTGGTCATGTTATGACTTATGCCCCACAATGGCTGGAAAAAATAGAAGACACTCCAAAGCAATCCAGAAGTGACTCGAGAGAAGAGCGTATGAATAATCTCCATGGATCTTTTTATGCAGATCCGCGAGTGGAAGGAAAATATATAATTTTGATTGACGACGTGGTCACTACAGGAAGTACACTTTCAGAAGCTCGGTTGGCTCTTTTGGAATCTGGAGCTAAAGATGTTTTTGCCTACACAATCGCGCATTAGTAGAAGTTAAAATGTTTTAAGAGGTGTATTGTCTTTAATTATCTTCTGAACTTCCTCGTATCCGGTCGCATATGCAAAATTGTATCGGGCTGGAAGTGCAAAAACATATTTACTATTTCTTCCCAGCTCACTTGGATTTATAGGCGCAGCTCCAATATGGAATTCATCCTTTAACATACGATTCCATTGATCTATAGTAAAAACCATTACTGGTATGTCCTGTCGTGGCGATTTATAATCCCAATCAGGATGACGAATTGATATCAAAGGTCCTTCTTGAGTCTTAACTTGGCTCTGACCATTTGGAGTAAGTGAATTCCCTTCCCATTTGTCTGTGATGATTGTGTAATTCTTCCAAGAATCAGGTAGGTTAAAAGAAAAACCATAATCAGTGTTTCGATATGAAACTTTTGTAATTGGAGTGACATTATTATTAGTTGTTGGTTTATTTTCTGTTGGAGTAACTGCTACAGGTTCTGCTCTCTTAAAAACTCCGTAATAACCCACTATGCCTACTACAAACAAAATCACTATCATCAAAATTATATTTAAGGTTTTTTGTGTCATATTATTTATAGACGAATTATCTCACTTATAATTACAAACTATTGAAAATTATTCTTTTATCTTTCTTCCTCTTGTATTCCTAAGTTGTGGTCTCTTTGTCCACATTATTCTTATTTTAATCATCTGCCTCATTTATATCATCACTATCATGGTCAAAGTTTAATAACAAAGAAATGCTCAAACTACTATACATATTCTAACATTTGAGATTAGTAACTACCAATTTTAGAGTATGTGGTAAATCTAAAAAGCTGTTGGTACTAAAAAATAAAATAATCTAAATTTTATCAAATCTTTCTTGAATCATATGCCCAATGAAGTACCGCTTGTCTTTGCCTTGGTCTGCAGAATATATCGCACTCACGACAATTACGAGATATCTGAGTGATGTGCCTCGTCATTGCTCGCCATCTTTTGAGTTGTCTCTCATCATCTTTGCTCCGTCTGCCCAAATAATACCGACAGTACCACTGAAACCAACCACGTGGATCTTGAGGATGAATCCATCCTTTCTTTTGCCATACCAACAGAGACTGACTAGCATTAACATTAAAATAATTTAATTCCTTGTGTCTTTTCCCGTCTGGAGAAAGTTTTGCTTTTTTGAACCAAGTCTTAGGTATATCGGAAGGCTTATCACTGAAATAAACTCCACCAAATACACCAAGCTCTAACATTTCCTTTGGTGTTAAATCTGGTTTAAACTTTGGATCAAAATTTTTACCAATTTTCTCACTTTGAATATAGTGGTAATTTTTTTGATAATTATCTGAATAACTTATCTTCTTCATATGCTTTTCCTAAACCAAGGGATGAACATGCTAGTTCTCCTTTTGTATTCTGCAAATTCAGGATTCTCTTCCATCTTTTTTTCGAGCATGGGAATACCCGAGACTTTCAAGATCAAAATAGTAATAGTAATCGGCCCGATGATACTCAAAAAACCAGAAGGCACAGAAAGCGCAATAAGCCAGATACCCCACCACATCAAAACTTCGCCAAAATAATTTGGATGACGACTGTAGTGCCACAATCCGCTTTGCATGAGTTTACCTTTATTCGTAGTGTTTTTGATGAATTGTGCAAGCTGAGCATCCCCAACCGACTCAAACACAAATCCTAAAATCCATATCGCAAGACCAACAGAATCTAAAATCCCTAAATTCTGCCCAATATTTTTATTAATTAACAAAACTGGCAAGACAATGAGAAATAATAAAACTCCCTGCAAAAGATACACTTGCCCAAACGAACGTAAATAAAACCATTTACCCCATTCTTCTCGCCATTTTGCATAGCGATAATCCTCAACCTTACCTTTGTTTCTTCTGTGTATGTGCCACGCAAGACGAATACCCCAAATACTGACCAAGAGAGCCACCAAAAGACCCCGAGCTCCGTGAGCTTGTCCGAGGTAAAAAGACACCCACGACAAAAGCACAAATCCTAAACCCCAAGCAGTATCCGCGACATCATTTCTTTTATTTAGTAAAGACAACACGAACCATAAGCACATATAGATAAAAAGTATTAGAGCGATGTTTACAAAATAATTTATCACTATATTTTGCCGGCAATAAAGAATGTTATGACAGAAACGAGAGCACCGAGTGTTGCTCCCCAAGCCATATCAACAATAGAGACCAAAAGTGGCCAGTCTTTGAGCGTAGCGAGATTAGTTAGGTCATAAGTCGCATAAGTAATAAATCCGAAAAAGGCGCCAAAAATAAGCGCGTGCGTCCACGAACTCTGCTCAACTGCGGGCGCAATAACAAACAATACCAATCCAACAATAAATAGTGCGTAGAAGATAAGCGCCGCAGTCCAGTTGATATCAGGCTTCATCAGTGTTCCTATCTGGCTCTTATAAAATTTTGTTGCAACCAGTCCGAGCCACACCATGTCAGTTGCAAAGAAAACTGTTAATGCGATTGCGTATAATTTTATGAACATAAATTTTTTTTAACTAATAAAGCCTACTTGTTAATATCCACCAAAATTTCGTTACGCATCATAAAGGGTGGCGTCCATGGCGGATTGTACCCAGCACCACGAGGCATACCGACGACCGCAACATTGTCTCGCTTCAAGTATTCAAGGAGTTTCGTTTTCATATCTGCCACTTTTTCAGCATTGTTATATCCTGAATAGCGCAACACTGCGCTTCTGTGTGATGGAACTTCGACAATCTCAATCCTTTTTTCGTTTGGGGTTGGAACTGTTGCGAGCGTATACTCTTCGGGCATGACAAAAGACACCACGCGAGAATTGTCTGCAAGTACCATTTCAGAAACTGGTGCGGTCATGGCGATAGACTCTGGATTTTTCTCTGACTTCTGCTCGCTTACGGGTGCGGTCATGGCAATAGATTTTTTTCCAGTATTGCCACCAAAAATATACCCAGCCAAAATCCGAAAACCCGAAGACATTGCCTCACGGTACTCTCCACTGACCTTCACCCGCGCCTCAATATAAGGCGCGTACTCGCGGATCTCGTAGCCGGACTTTTTAGATACCACGCTAAACTTTGGTTCTTTTACCCTAGATGAAAAATATCCGTAGACTATCCAAATGAACAGTGTGAAAGCGAGTATGATTAAAAATGTTTTCATATTATTTATTTAGGCAAGTTATAGTCAATTGTAAAAACGTTGCAAAGGTGCCCCAAAGAAGATAAGGAAGGTTGCAATACGCTACCCAGCGCAAGTCCGGCGAAGCCTGCCAAATGGAAACCAGCGCCCAAATGAGAGTACCAACGACAAGTATAATATCTATCGAGGCGAGCAGATTATTTTTGAGTCCGAATTGAAAATAAGTAAACGAGAAATTGAAAATAAGGTTGAGTACAAAAGGCAGAGCAACTATCCACGGCAATTTTCCTGTAAAAACTTTGTAAAAAACAGTTCCATACGAGAGAGCAATAACCGCGTAAAGAACCGCCCACACTGGCCCAAAAATCCATGAGGGCGGAGCAAAAGATGGTTTTATGAGAGTTTGATACCAAGTGTAAGTGTCAGATTTCATAATAATTTTAATTAATTAGGAAAAGTATTTTTAGTAACTAGTTTTAGAATCTACACATAATCTGCGTTTAGCAGATTATTCGTCTCCGCATTTTTTCACTGCGTGACCAACTGCGGTGTTTTTTGATTGATGTTCGAACTTTTTTTGACGAAAATCCTCAATAAGGAAGCCAGCCCCGCCACTGCTCTCCGCCAGCTGGCGGATCGCCACACCACAGAAAAATACTCTTTGCTCTTTTCATTTTGCGCGCGCCCGATTTTTTCTTCTTTTAATGAAAAGAGTATTTTTCTGCGGTGTTCTGCCTTCCAAGTATTCAGGCAGGTGGCGGGGCTGTCCACATTTTGATTTCGTAAAGAAAAAGCGAAATTCCCCCCAAACCCCCCTTCCGCTTTTTCTTTTCTCAAACGGAACGAGAACGGCAAGCACGAGCGGGCAAAAATTCCTTCCCCCCAACCCCCTTCCTTTTTGCCCGCCTGCTTGGCGGAGTTTATCCCGCAAACAGCTTCGCTGTTGTGCGGGGCCCCCAAAACTTTTGGACGGACGGATTTTTCGGTGGACTTAAAATTTAGTTGTTATCATTCAAATACAAAAATAAAGAATTTCTGTACATACCCATCATATCCAAAGCGTACTTTTCTGGCAATTTTTCGGTTTCCTCCATTTCCCAATATGGGTGATAGGGTTCAAGTTCTTTATTGCTTAAAACAACAAATTTTCTATCATCTTTTTTTAATGATTTCAAAAGCTCTATTTCTTCCGCCTCATAACTATCTGCTGTTTTGGCAAAAATAAGATAGCAATCTATTTTAATTTTCTTCATTTCATCTTGAACGGCTTTTAAATTATCAATGTCTTGCTGATTTATTTTTTGGCTTTCGCTTTTGCATTCGGCGATTCCTAACTGGATTTTATCGCCTCGATCATACTGCAAGACACAAAAATCAATTTCACATTTCCTTGAATTTTGGAGGTTTAATGATGTTGAATAAAGGAGTTTATGACTATCAAAAATTCTAGCAAAAGTAAGTAGACTAATAATAACAGGGATAGCGCCTTCTTGATTATTGTCTTTCGCGAACAGTCCACTTTTACTAAATTTCCAATAAATATCTTTTTGTTTTTTGAAACTTTCAGCAATATAAGCGGGCATATATTGCTGATGTTCGCAATAAGGACAACGCCAAAAACTTTCAAAATCTCTAACTAAAACTCTTTCTTCTAAACCGCAGTTTTTACATTTAAAATTCCATTTTTTTCTAAATATCTTGCTCAATAAATTAGTTTTTGGCGTAAATATTTTTTTCTTCAATAAAAAGTTGAAAACATCCACAGGCGTAAGGTCTGGCACTTCTCTTGATTCAATGTGAAGTTTTTTAAATCTATCAAAACTATTTTCTCCGATAGTCTTAATTGCTTTAGTCCATTGAATACTCTCGCTCGCTTTCAATGAGCTGATAAGTTTTCTCACGCCCCTTACTTTAAAAACTCTGCATGCTTCCAGTGGGCTGTCTTCTCTCATTCCTTGTATTATTTGTTTCGCCAATAAACCAGCTTGGCTTGTGCTTGCCTTAAAACCAGCCAGCTCAAAAATTTTTTCTATCAATTTTTGATGAGAAATTGGATAAAGTGATAACGAGTTATCGTGAGCCTTTATAATTACCCCAACCCCGTCTTTTTCAGATCGAATGCTCCATGGGTCAAATTCAATTTCGCGACTATAAAATTCATTTAGATCGCGGATGAATGGCGGTTTGAGCGTATGGCCCGGATACCCAAATTCGCTATAAGCATCTATCGAAATGGCCAGATGTTGTGAATCAACATTTCGGTTTCGGTTTGAGTTAATGAATTTCTTTTCCGGTAATGCGACCGAAACACTATATCTGTCGTAATTCTTTTCTATACTCGCCAAAGACTGTTGCCAACCAAAATAATAACTTGCTGGCTTTATGTTTAAACCATTCCAACTAACTTCGTCACAATGAGAAAATGAAAATCTCTTATTTCCGGTATAATTTTTAATTACATCCTGGATTTCTTTGTGATCACCACGATAATAAACATTTATCCAATCTTCTATGTTTGGATTTTTGTTCGGTATATTATCAAGTCGCTTAATATACTCCTTAATAAACGCCTCAAATCTTCCAGCTTGATTTTTTGGTAAAAATTCGAGCATCAACCCAGACGCTCTCAAATTCCAAAAATGCAAGAGATCAAAAAAATCATTCTCCAAGCCAATAAAAATTCCATTACCTCGCCATGTTCCGCCATAGCCATCTAATTCCAAGGCGGTTGCATTGATTGGAGAGATAGACTTAGCAAGATTGCTATCAATGTTACCAGTTTGCGTAATACTAACTTCTTTTGATTTTAACCCTTTCAAAAAAGCATTTTGGAAATCATCTTTTAGGTTGTATGCACTAGGAAAATAACCGAACAAAATTGAAAACAAATTATTACACGAATCATTACTATCCCACTTAACAAGAGCGCAATTACTTTTGAAACGCTTTGGTTTGTTTTTAAATTCTTTTTCCCAATAATAATCAACGATGTTTATTGAATCTAAATATCCGATAACTTTCTTTTTGGTATGCCAGTCTTCATAAAAAATATTTTCAGCATAATGACCAGGGTCTCTCAAAAATGGATTATTTTTAATAAGCTCATCAATTTCTTTAGTATGAGAAACGGCAAATAACACATCAACAGAGAAAAGGTCTAATAGTTGATCCGAAAAATCTTTATTGGTTGCTGAAATTGGAATAATGGGATTATAAATACCACCCCACAGCAAAGTATTTATCCCAGCAACTTTTACTAAATCCTCAATATTACCGTCGCGGACTAAAAATCCAATTTTTATGGGCCTGTATTTTAGTGAAAGAGTTGTTGTGGCCATAATTTTATTCCAAATCTAATTTCTCCCAATCGCTCCAATCATTCTTTTCGCACTTGTTCCAATCGTATTTTTCTTTTTGGTTTATCTTCCAGCCGTCACTTTTTTCAATCGCGATTCCACCGAAAAGTTTTTTGCCTTTCTGCTCCTTGATATATTCCTGCAATTTTTCCGCTTTGGCTTTTGTATAATTCCCGCCGTCTCGATCACCCATATCTTTCGTTTCAATAATTCCAATTCGTCCATCCGTTAATTGCACCAAATAATCAGGATAGAAAGTATGGATAACACCAACAGGATATTCGTATTTAATACCAAAATAATCCTGTTTGTTTTCGCCGTTCTTCCACCACCAAACTATTTTTTCGCTATTTTCTGTCAAAAACTTTTCAAAATTCTTTTCGGGGTTTAAGCGAGAGGCGGACAAATAGCATGGCTCATACACAAATTTTTCATGCTCCACGCGCTCGTCGGTGTGCTGATTGAAAAAGCTCTCTTTCTCAATTTCAAAATCATAAAATTGCTCACTTTCTTCAACACGCTTCAAGATTTCTTTTTCGCGAACGGCTTTGTATGTTTCAATCGCGCTCGCCAAAATTTCTTCAAATATTTTTCTGTTGCCGTTGTGCGCCAAAACCATTTGCACAAGTATCATTTCTTCTGGCCATGCTTTTGAACCGAGATATTTTCTAAACCAAGTATAAATCGCCGTTTTTACCGCAGGCACAGACCTTTTGACATTCTTAAACGAGCCGAGACGCTCTTTGATAATCTGCTCAAATAATGCCTGCAAGTCATTTCCCGCAATCGTAAGGCGAGCGCGCGCGGCGGAATCAATTTTGCCTTCTATCTCGTCAAAAGTCGTCCCTTCAATTTTGGCGTTGGCGATTATATCTTGCTGATATTTCTTTACATCCAAAATCACGCCTTCTTTTTCTACTTTCACAACATTTTGGGCAAACATTGTATGATCGCCTTTCAAGTCAAAATGCTCGCAAGCAGTTTTTTCAAACACAGGTGTAAAACTGGAAGTAATATCGCCGTAGTCCGCGCGCGATTTGTAGTATGAAGTCAGCTTGATCGGCATATATACTTCTTTGCGGACGGCTTTCAAGTGTTTGATGATGTTCGGATTGTATTCTTCTTTTTTAACGATAATACTTTGGACATTGGTATAAATATATCCACGATTCAAGTCCTCGCTCGCATAATGCTTTTGTTCTGGCATACGCAAAATACGCCCGACAGTTTGGATTTCAAAAGTTTCGCTGTGCGATTCGCGAAACTTCACCAAAATATGCGCGCGCGGACAATCCCAGCCCGTATCAATCGCTTGTTTGAAAATCAAAAATTCAATTTCATTGTCTGACTCTGACACCCAATCTAAAGTTTCTGATTTCTGTTCGGAAAGCCAAATGGCGAGCTTGCCGTTGCCCGTTCCGTCTTTTCGTTCGGTAATGCCTTTATCTGCCAAAAACTTCCTCACCGCTTTTATTTTATCCTCGCCAGCTTCGGCGGTTGGTATCTGCACCAAAACAAGCGGATTGATATTCGTTTTTTCTTTTTCAAAAAGTTTCTTTAGTTCAAATCGTTTTTTATACGCCGTTTGCAAAACGACTTCTTGCGAATCTGCCTCGTCGTCAGTTATCTCGTCAATTTTTTCGTTGATAATCAGTTCTTTCTTGATCATTCCTTCGTCGATCACATCTTTCGGCTCAACAAAAACATAGCCAGCCGTTCCACGCGCTAAATCTCGCGGATCAGGCGTAATTCTTGGCGTAGCGCTCATTTCCAAAATCACATCAGCATTTATCTCATCTCGCAATTCATTTGTTCGTTCAGCAGTCGCGCCAATATGACTTTCGTCAATTATCATTATCACTTTTCGCTGTTCGCGGGTTTTGTAAAGTACATCGCGAAAATTCAATTTTTCGCCGTCTTTCATCAAAATATTTTTCCAATCACCAGTCTCTCGTACCTTGCTTCGCAATTTTTCCCAGTTCACGACAACAACCTCGTTGCGGACGATTCTTTCGCGTCCGCCGGTAAATTCTTCTTCCACGAGCGACACTCTTGGCGCTCCGCCAAAAATTCTCTCCAAGGCATGTTTGCTTTGCAAATGCAGTTCGCCTTTACCGATACTAATCCAAACAAAACACAAGTCCATTTCTGGCACTTCTCTGATAATTTCTTCAATAAACTTGGCGGTCATCAAGGTTTTACCGCTTCCTGTCGGCGCTTGAAAAACGCACACTTTCTTTTGCTCCTCTTTTGTAAGAAGTGTTTTGAAAGTGGCGATAAGTTCGCCAACCGCTTTTTCCTGATAGTTTTTAAGATTAATATTCATAAATTTGCTCATAAATATCTAATATTTTTTGCGGAATCGGTTCCAAACTTACGCCTTGCCAATCGGCAAAATCGTTTTTGTCCAATCCCAACGGATCAAAAGTAAAACAATACAAAATCTTTTCGCCTTCCATTTTATCCAGCTCTTTTTTCAACTGTGCCAAACTGTCCCGTTCCATTGAATAGTATATGCCCATTATTCTGCCGTTTTGTTCAAAGATATGATAATCTGGCTTGGCTTTCACTTCGTCAAAAATTCCTTCTCGCAAACATAACATTTCCGTACATTCGCGAGTAATTCGCATTTTCAAATCATCTCTGCTAATAGAATTTTTTACAAAAGCGGTTTTGTAGTATTTTAAGTTTCCGCCTAGTCCGTCAATTTTTTCTTCCTTTTGTGCTTTATAACCCTTAATAGCTTTTTCTATTCTTGGATAACAAACTTCTTCGGCAATTTTATTTTCATTGTTTGTCGTCAATATGAATGTTCTTGATCCATTGTCCTGCTTGTTTATATCAAGTACAGCATGACCCGTTGTTCCAGAGCCAGCAAAAAAATCCAAAATAACAGAATCTTTTTTTGTTGTTAGTTTAAGAATATCTATCAATAAATAAAGTGATTTAGGATAGTCAAAAATATTTTTCCCAAGTATTTTTTTTAATAAATTAGTGCCGTGGAATTCAGATTGATATTTTTGATCAAGCCAGACATTTTTTAAAACCTGTTGCTCTCTGTATTTATGATAAATTCTTATTTTCTCACCTTCTTTTTTTGCAGTAAAATAATCCCCATCATTTAATTGGTCAAAAGTTTCTCTAATATTTTTCCATGCCATCTCTTTACCATCATTTGTTATGGGGTAAACTTCATAATATCCAGCAATTTTATGCGATGTAATATCCTTAAAATCTTTGCTAACAAAAATAGGATACCAGTTTAATGGTCTATTTTGTCTTGACCAAACAGTTCTTGCACGCATAAAATGTTCTAGACGATATTTGCCTTGTTCATCTTCTTGATCAAAGGTTACTTGGACTTCTTCGTTAAGTGCAACTTTATTAAAACTCACCTGATCTATGTTGCGTGCATAAACTAACATAAACTCACTATTTGCTGAAAAAAACTTTGATTGATTCCTTCCTTTTGGATTATGTAAAACGGTTACAAGACCTAACCTATTTTTTTCTCCAAAAATTTCATCAAGTAATAAGCCCACAGTAAATAATTCATTATCATCAATAGCACAAATCAAAAATCCGTCGCTTGGTAGTAAATTGTAGGCTAGCCGCAGTCGCTTACCCATGAACGACAACCATTTACTGTGGCGGTATGTATCATCTTTTTCAACATAATCATTATTATACCGCCATGTTTTTGCTCCCGTGTTATACGGCGGATCAATATAAATAACATCAATTTTGCCTTGGTGTGTGTAGTTCAAAACAGACAAGGCGTGATAATTATCCCCCTCAATCAAAATGTTGGTCGGTTTGGTCGGATCGGTTTTGATTTCTTTGCCTTTGACTTCTTTCAAAACCGGCAAGGCATTTTCCGATTCCTTTTCAAATTGCTCTTTGGTTTTTTCCTCATCCCAAATTAACCCGTATTTTTTGCGGGATTCCAGTTTTTCAATGACTTTCAACAAGTCGTTTTTTTCTAATTTTGAATAATCTTTTTTTGCCATATTTCTACTTTATTAAATCATCAACGCTAACTTCAAGTGCCTTGGCGATCTTGGTTAGTGTTCCGATTGTCGGGTTCTTGTTGGTGCCTGATTCAAGGCGCACGATAGTATTCAAAGAAAGGTCGGCAAGACGAGCCACTTTTTCAAGAGAGTAGCCCTTTTGCGCCCGCAGTTTTTTGAAATTAGAGCTGATTTTAGAATTTGACATTGTGTTGTTTGCCATATACCATTAAAAGGTATAAACTAAATGATACATCATGCTTGTTAGCCATTTTATGATAACTTATTCTTTCGTCTTTGGCAAACTCAAAGGGAGTTCCTTAAACTTTTCCGCGCACGGGTGGTGGGGCAAGGAAAAGAATCTGTCCGCCGAAAAATCCGTCCGTCCAAAAGTTTTGGGGGCCCCGCACAACAGCGAAGCTGTTTGCGGGATAAACTCCGCCAAGCAGGCGGGCAAAAAGGAAGGGGGTTGGGG